>CAZAAF010000048.1:0-9801 GCA_964482575.1 uncultured Verrucomicrobiota bacterium
CAAGGGGACCGGCCTGGCGACCGGACGCGGCGGTTATTTCCTGCACGGCGAGGAGGGGACGGTTGGCGGACGGTTGTACGCGGCGGCGGACCAGCTCAAGCCGGATGGCCAATGGCACACACTCGCCGTGGACCTGGCGGCGATTGAACCGCTGGAATCCACCCACGCCGTGGTGATCAAGGTCATCGCGGACAACGGCGGCCGCGCGCAGTTGACGGTGGACCGGATCGAGTTCACCGACGAGCTTCCCGCGGACGCGCAGGTGGCTGCCGCGCCGGCGAGGCCGAAGGACAGGACCGTCGTGCTGGACTGGCAAGCGGCGGGCGCGCTGGCCCCGCAGAAAGGCTGGTTGCAAACGCCCGCGGCGGACTTCGACGCGAAAGCCGAAGGCACCGCGATGACACTGGCCGTGCGCGAGGGCGGCAAGGGCATGCGCTGGACGCTGGCCCTGCCGCAACCGGTGGACCTCGCCGCGATGCCGTATCTCTCCGTCCGCTACAAGGCATCGGGGACCCTGGTCGGCTCGACGTATTTCCTCCGGCTCGGCGACAAAGCCCCCGGCGGCAAACAGCAGGCGGCGGTGCCGGTGTTTGCGAACGATCTTCGCACCGACAACGCCTGGCATAATCTCGGCCTGAAGGTGACGGGGAAGTTCACCGCCGCCCAGCTCGCCGTCGGCCTCGACTGTGTGGCCGGGGAGGCGGCGGTGACCGTGGAGTCGCTCCGGTTCAGTTCGCGCCCGCCCCGGTGGAAGGTGGGAGAGACGGTTGACTGCGCCCGGCGGGATGTGCCGTGGCCGGCGGGCGGGGAGGGGTTCGTGGCGGAGCCGGTGCACGTCGCAGGAGGGAAACCCTCCGCCTTCTTCCTCCAACGCATGCAGCTTCTGGATTGGTTCGACTCGCCGCATGTGACGGTCGCGGGTGTGCCGTTTGAAGTGCCGGTGGACGCCGCGCGGATTCTCCGGACCGGCACAGCCAACTTCGGCACGCAGTCGCTTCCGCTGCCGTCCGGCGTGTGCGAGGTCTATTTGCTGACGGCCTGCACGGCCCCGGCGACGGAACCGTGGGGCGTGGATTTCAAACACCCGCACCCGCAGGACTTCCTGGATGTTCCCGAAAAAGTGTTTTTCGAAATCCGTTACGACACCGGCAAGCCCGACCATGTGCTCCCGCTCGACCTGGTCGCGGGCCGCTGGGGAATGAAGCGCGGCCTGGGCGTCTGTGTCGTGCATCCCGACCCGGCGCGCCGCGCGACGGCACTGGTCCTGCACGACCGGATGCAGACCGCGAGCTTCGCCATCGTGGCCGCGACGATGCGGCAGGAGACCCCGCGCGTGGCGGAACCCAACTGGGATTCGCTGCCCGTCCAGGCGACGGCGGGTCACGCGCCCAAGCGTACAACCCTGCCGCCCGTACCCGCGTCGGAACCGGCAGTCAATGCGGGCGCCTTGCAGGCGCGGTTCGACACGGCGGCCGGGTTGAAATGGTCGCGGCTGTCCGCGGCGGTCTCGAAGGACCTGCTGGCCTGCGCGTCCGGCCCGGTGTTCGAGGTGGAGATGGCGGGACACCGGCTCGACGCGGGGGATTGGACGCTGGAGAAAACGGAAGCGATGGACGCGGGCCGCCGTTTCCTTGTGCGCAACGCGAAGGCCGGCCTCGCCGCGCGGGTCGAGTGCGTGCCCGGCCATGGCGATGAACTGCTCCTGCGCATGACGCTCACCAACACCGGCGACAAACCGGTTACGGCAACGCTGCACTTCCCCGTGTTGCGCGGAGTCCGCATCGGCGGCGCGGCGGAGACGTGTTATCTGGCGGGCAAACGCGGCGGCATCATCCACTCGGCCAGTGTCCACTACCGCGAGCCGCTCGGCGAACGTCACCCGTTGCAGGTGGACGGTTTCTTCAACCCGGCGGCGGGCCTGGCGCTGGCGTGTCTCACGCACGACACCGTGGCGCAGCATCATTTCATCAACATCGCCAAAAGCGCCGACGGCGGCGAGTGGCACCCGGAGTACGTCCAGCGCGACCTTCCTCCGGGCGGGAGTTTCACGGCCACCGAGGCGGCGCTGGTCCTGCGCGACGGCGACTGGCGCGCGATTTTCGACGCCTACAAGGAGTGGCTGGCGGCGTGGTTCAAGCCCGTGGCGCCGCGCAAGCCGTGGTTCGAGCGCGCCTTCGCGCTGGCGACCGGCAACGCGCATTACGATGCGTTCTCCACCCCGCGGGAACGTGGCGCGGTGACGACCGCGGCGGACGTCATGCTCAAGCACATCGGCCTCTGCGACTACACGCATCTCTTCGGCTGGTCGTCGCTGAAGACATACGGCGACTGGGGCGATTACGATCACTACGACGAGACGGTGGGCGGGCTGGAATATTTCCGCGACAACATCCGCCGCGTCCAGGAGCGCGGCATCGCCGTGAGCCTGTATCTCGACGGCTACCTGAGTTCCGAAAAGGGTCAATCCGCCGGCGCGCATGTCCGGGAGTGGGCGATGAAACGCGCCGATGGTTTGCCGGCGTACATGCCGGGGTACGACGCCTTCAACCAGTGCCCCTGCCTGAAGGGCTGGCAGGATTACTTGAGCGCCGCCTACCGCCGCGTCCAGAACGAGCTGCATCCGAAGATCATGTACGTGGACGAGTTCGGCGCCACGGATGGGCGATGGATGTGTTTCGCGAAGGACCACGGCCACAACGGTTGGGAGATTCCCTATGCGGGCGAGGTGGCGATGTTGAAGCGCATTCGCGAGGCGGTCGGCCCCGACGTGGTGTTGTACACGGAGTACCCGCCCGCCGAGGTGAGCCGGCAGCTTCTGGACGGCTCCATTACCTACCAGGCGTTGTGGAGCGCCGACGAGGAACCGCTCGCGCCGCATTTCATTGACTTGCCCCGCTTCGCGTTCCCCGACTTCAAGCAACTCCATATCATCCACTACGCCACGCCGCGCGCGGGCAACTGGTGGCTGTTCAAGTTCCCGTTCTTCAACGGCGAGGTCTATCGCGTCGGGGCCATGAGCCTGCCGTACCACGATGCGCCGTCGCTCGCCTTCCTCAAGCGGGCCATCGAGGTCCAGTGCGCCCATCGCGAGGCCTTCGCCTCGCACGAGGTCACGCCGCTCGTGCCCACGGAAGTCCGCGGCGTGTTCGCCAACCGGTTCGGCACGCCGAAGGAGAACGTCTGGACGCTCTACAACGCCAACGGCCGGAACGTGACCCGGCCCGTGTTGCGCGTGAAGCATCTCCCCGGCGCGACGTATGAGGATGCGTGGAGCGGGAAGACGCTCGTGCCGGAAATCCGGGACGGTTTCGCCCTCGTGGGGCCGGGCTTGGAGCCGAAGGGCGTCGGCTGCGTCGTGCAGCGGTTGTGGTAGGGCGGTTCCATTGCGTCATGGAAAGTCGGGGGAATGGCCGCCAGAAGGCATCTGCGGGGCAGACGGAAGGACCTGGCTACTCGTACCGCCCGATTTCTTCCGCCAGCGGCGTCAGCAGTTCCAGCTTCCACGGCTCCACGCGCGGCGCCACGGAGCACGCGGTGCTCAGGATGTAACCGCCGCCGGGTTTGCCGGCCTCGAGACAGGCGGTGGCTTCGGCGATGACCTGCTCCTTCGTCTTGTACCCGAGCAACGCCACCGAGTTCATGTTCCCCTTGATGAACAGCCGGCCGCCGATCTCCTTTTTCGCCTCGGCCAGGTTCACGTTGCCGAGCGGCGGCGGGTCCAGCGTGTCGAGACCCTGGATGCCCGTCTCGGCCATCAACTCCAGCCGGTCGCCGATCCGGCCGCAGGTGTGGGTATAGACCGGCACGCCCGTGGGCCGGATCGCCTCGGTGAGCCGCCGCTCGTAGGGCACGACGAATTCCCGATACATCTCGCGCGAAATGAAACCGCCGCCCGCGAACGCCGACGAGATCAGCACCGCATCCACCCCGCGCCGGGCCTGCGCCGCGCCCCACGCGACCGCGGCGGTGGTCAGGCGGTCCAACAGCGCGTGCGCCTTGAAGGGATCCGTGATCACGCCCATCAACGCCTCTTCATAGCCGAACAATTCCATCAGGTGCGTGAAGGGCGAGAAGACCTCGCCGTGGATGGAGACCTCGTCGCCCACGGCGGCCTTCACGAGATCGAACGTGCGGTTAAAATAATCGGGCACCTCCTGCAGCGGTCCCCGCCGGCTCGTCCCCGGCAGGCGCGGGACGTGATAGGTGTTCCAGATGTACCCGGTCAGGTCGTCCAAGCCGTCGAGCTTGTCGGGATCGATCGTGGCAAACTCCGCGCGCGGGGGCGGGGAACCGTCCGCGGCGAAATGCTGCGCGCTGTCGCTGGGCGGCACGAGCGTGTAATCGCCGTTCTTCCACGTCAGCTTCTCGGTGCCGTCGGCCGCCTTCTCGATCCGCGCCAAGTCGTCGAGGATGTCCGCGGGCCGGCCGGGGAGATTGATCAGCAGCCCGTCGAACCGATACTGCTGCTGCAGTTTCACCAGCGCCTCCGCGAATCCTTCGCTCGTGAACCAGACGCGATGCGGCGGCAGGCCGGCGTTGAGGAAGTAATGTCCCAGCGCGAGCTGGCACATGACCGGCACGCGGTCCGGCTCGCGGTGCTGCATGGCCAACGCCATTCGTTCCCGGCTGGTCATGCCATTACTTTGGCCCTCCCGGCCTGGAGGTGCAAGGACCAACTGGACGGGGTGACGGCGAGGCGGGACACACACCGTACATGTGGCGGCGGATGAAGCCGCAACGAACCCGAAGCCTTGGTCCCTATCCGTAGTTTCAATCGTCCCTCTGGGACTCCTTTGATGTGCGACACGCATACCCGCCAGTGAACTGGCGGGCTATTTCCAACCGTCCCTACGGGACGAGGGCATTCGTCCGTATCGTCCCGTTAGGGACGGTGCGACAATAGCCCGGCGTTTCAACGCCGGGGACTACGGTATGAACAGAGGGAGTCCCGTAGGGACGACTGAACTCATGGGCATGTTTCGATTCAGACACCATGCCTTGGACATCCCTTCGACAAGGACCATGCATGTCTTGAGACAATCTCGCCGGTCGCGCCGGGCCCGTCGCCGTCGTTGTCGGCCGCAGGCAAGCGGCGCCATCGGCCACTGCGTCGTTATAAATGAAAGCGGCCGTCCCCCAAAGAGAGACGGCCGCTCCGACCAGCCACGCAACCCCCCGGTCTAGCAGCGAGGAGCTAGACTGCTACTTGCGCAACCGGTGCGAAGGTCGGGAGACCTCACACGGTTTTCGTGAAAAGGCCCCCCGTGAATTCCCCACATGTAATATCCTGTCTTGGAGAGAATGATGGTCCCCGGACTGCGCCGGCCCCGGGAACGTGTCGTTGCGTTCCGCAGTGGAACTCCGGCTGGCCGGCGACACGGACAACCCGTCCATGGGAGCCGCAAGGCTCCCGGAAGGTCTCCGTAGCGGCTGTGTTCTGCACCGCGTCGGGCGCGAGCCGGACTGGCTTGGCCGGAATTCTGCATACGATGCCATGAAACCATGCAGGAAACGCGCCAGCGGTTCGCGTGCCCGGGATTCCGCACGAAACCGGCCGCAGGGAACACCGAACGGCCAATTTTGCGTCAGGACGCAGCGCCGTAATAGCCACCGTGGTCAAAGCGGGCCAGTCCCGGGTCTTTGCCTGCCAAATGTCGCCGGTGCTGTCCCGTCCCGTTTGCGCTGGCAACGGCCATCCGGGGGCGTAGTATGGGTCCAACTCAGGGAGTTGCGGACGACACGCTTAAATTATGAGTCTGCCCCCTTTTTCAATGATGAACAAAGGCATGCTATTCCTGTGGTTGTCGGTCTTCGGGTGTTTGGCATTTTCCATGGAGCTGCCAGAGGCTTGCGTGACTGTTCAGGTGGTTGGTGAGGATGGCAATCCCATCCAAGGTGCGGAAGCCGTGGTTTTCTTCCGGGGCGCATCGGTAACAGATCCAAAGGCGGACGATGCATTTGACGTGAAAGGGTTGACGGACGCCAACGGCAAGTTTACGGCCAGAGCCAAGGCGCGAGCGTGGTTTGATTACAGTGCAACCAAGCAGGGCTATTACCGCACCCGAAACGCAGAAACCTACGTGTTCAAGGACATTGAGGAGAATCGGATGGTACCGTGGAATCCAACGCTGCAACTCGTGCTGAAGAAAATCGGCAATCCGGTGCCCATGTATGCTCGGAAGCGGATCATTCAGATGCCGGTTGAGAATCAGAAGGTCGGCTTCGATTTGCAAATCAACGACTGGGTGGCTCCTTATGGAAAGGGCGTGAATGGCGACTTTGTGTTCTGTGTTGAAAAGCGCCCGACCCCCCATGGCAACATGGTCAAGTACACACTATCGGTTTCAAACGGGAACGACGGCATCCAACCGGTTGAGGCAAGGCTGGGCCCTGGAAGTGACCTGGAGTTGCCTCATTTTGCGCCTGACAATGGATACCAGGGCGAATGGATCATTCGAGAGGGGGATGAGAACAGAATCAGAGATACTCCCCCAACCGCGAATCGAAGTTATTTCTTCAGGATTCGCTCTGCGGTTGTAAACGGAAACATCAAGGCGCTTTACGGAAAGATACGGGGTGATTTTGACTGTGCAGGGAACAATAGAGGACTGCCGAAAATTACCTTCGCCTGCTACTTGAATCCTGATGGCACGCGAAACATGGAGTTTGATACCCAAAAAAACTTGGCCAAGGACTTGAAGTCGTTCGAGAAAATTCGTTGGCCTTGAGGGCGAGAGAAAAGGAGGTTCGTCCTGTAATCTCTGCAAAGCGTCCGATGGTCCGCGTCAGCAGATCTGATGTTTGCCGTGGCGGAACAAACAAGGGATACGTAAAACATGAGTGCGCTGAAAATCATAACTATAGTTGCATGTTGCTGCGTTATAACAAATGCGATGCGATGTTGTGCCCTTGAGTTGAAGTATTATAATTATCTGCCAGGTAGCATACAATGCAAGGTGTGTCGTAGTGCCGCCCTTTCAAATCCAGATGCGGTTAAAGAGCTCAATGTGATGGCCAAGCGATGTGTTGGCCAGATTCAGAGTGAAATTGCAAAGTTGGACACAGGTCGTCAAGTGCTGGATACTGTGAAGTCGCACGCCATCGAGTTGCCAGACCCCAACAAGCCGGAAGTGGTCATGTGTGCGCTAATGTGTTTTGTGAACACCAAACAGGTTGAATATGCGAACGGCAGAGGGCCGATACCTGGTGATGATGGGATGATTCTGGTTGTGCGGATATGTAATATAGTGGCGCCAGTCGCGTATTTATGGAGGGGTGCAGATTCTGAAACTGCTTTCTTCGTGCATGAAATGGAAATGCAGGTGAACTGTTTCCTCCGACTCGGCGAAAAACACAAGCATCTCGAAGAGCCGATGCGGGCGATCATCGAAAAGCAGCTAAAAGCGTTTTGTGAAGAGGCGAAGAAGCTGCAAACCGCTGAAGACAGGTCGGCGAAACCATGAACGGTCCTGCCGCACTTCTTGGGAAATGGGTCCGTCCTGTAATCTTTGCATGCTGGACGGAGCCTTGGTTCGCACTTTCGGGTGAGCTGTCCAAGGCAGGCCAAAGCATCCGATGGTGCGCGTTGGCGAGCCGCTTTATCAACGGCGTCGATAGGACTGACCCCTTTTCAATTTTTTAGAGAGGATGAGGACATTATGTGCAGTATTATTAGACATATGATGATATGCGTGGCAGCTGTGGTATGTGTTATGCTGGTGCCACTTGGTTATGGTTTGGACCTAAAGTACTATTATTATCTTAACTCCAATATGCAGCGTCATGTGTGCGAGGATGCTGTGCGAGCAAATCCAAGCGTCGTCAAACAACTGCAATCCATCGCGGAGCGCCATGTGAAGCTGATTCAGTCCGAGCTGGCGGCGCTTGCCAAAAGCAATCCATGTCTGGCAGGAATCAGCGAAGCGCAGATCGAAGTGCCAAGTGCAAACGAAACAGGGAGGGTGTTGTGTGGGTTGGAGTTTCGCAAAAGCACGCATCTAACCGAAACGATGAGCGAAACAATTCAGGGGCCCGATAAAAAAGGATGTGTGTTGTATGTGTGGGTTCATAATATTCTTGCCAGTCGGCCACCAGAGCGTAGTTCTGACTTCATAGATTGGTTTCTCGTACACGAAATTGAAATACACGCGGCATATTTATTGAGGTTATCCGAACAAAACAAGGACCTCGACAAAACCGCGCGAATGCTCATAGACCAGCGAGTCAAAGAGATGTGCGATGAGATGAAGAAGCTCCAGACAGCCCAAGACAAGGCGGCAGCCAAAAAGTGGTGATACGAAAACAAGGTCAGTCCTATGATCTTTGCAAAGCGTATGATGGGGCGCGTCAGCGGGCCGCGTTATCAACGGTGTCGATAAGACTGACCCGTTGTTCCGGTCCCGGTGATTGCGGTGACTAACATGAGGATAATTGCTTCATGAACATATCAAGGTCGTGCGCGGTGTTGATGATGACGGCCATGTCTTGGGCGTGGATTCCGTTGTGTCATGGGGCGGGTTGTCCTGATTATCCGACATTGACGGGTGCCTTGGAGGAGCATGCAAAGGACTATGATCGTCTCACGGTGTCCCAGCGTGAAGCCGTGTGCCTCTCTGCAGTGAAAGCCAATCCATCACTTGTCAAACAACTCAATGAGGCTGCTCTGTTGTGCATGAGACAAATTCAAAAGGAGTTGAAACCGGTAATAAGCACACGTGCGCCTTTGACCGGTATTGAGAATCAGATAATCGATGCATTCGCAACGGACGATACAAGCATCAGTTGCAGGATGGATTACATGAGGAACACGCACATGGTCGAACCGTTCCCCATGGCGAGTTGTATTCTTCGTAGACCAGATAGTGATGGGATTGTCATGTACATCGGTATTTACAATATTCTTGCGGGTTGTTTTGACGCGACGCGTTCCTACGGCCCAAACTTCCACCAGGCGTTGTTGGTGAGAGGGGTTGAACTGCGCGTGAATTGTTATTTGGAGCTTGGTGAAGCGAACAAGGATATTGAGACCCAGATGCGCGACATTATTGTAAAAAATCTAAAGAAGTTCTGTGCGGATGCGGTCAAAATGAAATGATAGGCGGGGCTGTTTCCTTTGCATTTGACCGAAGCGGCTGAGCCGTCTGTGCCCTCTCGCCGGGGAAAGCGCGATTGACAGCCCGGTTCCACGGCGTGATAAACAAACGCATGAACTTGATGCCAACGATCCTCCGTGCCCGCGGCATGATGCCGTTCCTGGCCTTGATGCTCCTGGTCCCGTGCATGGGCCTGGCGGAACCCAACAACCCCAACACGGACTGGTTTCAGGCCGCCAAGTATGGGGTGTTCATGCACTTTCTCCCGGGGAGCGACTCCCAACTGGCGCTCGTGAAGTCCTTTGACACCGACGCGCTGGCCGGGCAACTGGAAGCCATGGGCGCCAGGTATTTCGTCATCACCCTGGGACAGAACTCCGGCTACTTCAACTCGCCGAATGCCGCCTACGACCGGGTCACGGGATATGCGCCGGGTGAACGGTGTTCCCTCCGGGATTTGCCGCTCGATCTGTACCGCGCGCTGCAGCCCAGGGGCATCCGGCTGATGTTGTACCTGCCCTGTCAGGTCCCCAACCGCGATGCGCGCGCGCAGAAAGCCTTCGGACTGCCCGAGGGCAAGAAGGACCAGCCGATTGACCTGGCGTTCGCCGCGAAATGGAGCGAGGTGATTCAGGAGTGGGCCGACCGCTATGGCGACAAGGTCGCCGGCTGGTGGTTCGACGACGGCGCGATCAACTACTACTACCGG
>CAZAAF010000048.1:9811-14328 GCA_964482575.1 uncultured Verrucomicrobiota bacterium
CATTTCAATGAAGCCATCGCCGCCCGCTATGCGGCGGCCGTCAAACATGGCAATCCCCGGGCGCTTGTGACCTTCAACCCCGGCGTCAAGGTCATCCACTACACGGAGGCCGAGGATTATACGGCGGGCGAACTCAACAAACCCTTCGAGGTGGTCCCGTCATCGCGGTGGCTGCAGGGGTCGCAGTGGCACGCCCTGACGTTCGTGGGTGCCAACTGGGGCCGGCGCGACATCCGTCATACGGATGAAGAATGGATCGGCTGGATGCGCGCGGTGACCGGCAAGCAGGGTGTCGTGACGCTGGACATGGGGCCGAACTGGGATCCCAAGGCCGGCCCGATTGGTTCCTTTGCCGGGGAGCAGGTCTGGCAACTGAAAGCCATCAAGGCCGCGATGGACGGCCGATAGAAAAAAGAGGCAGTCCCATTCCCGTTCATTCCAAAACGTTCATGAATACAACGCGGATGCGTCAATGGACGAGTGCTGGCCTATTTCCGATCCAAATGAATACATCAAGACTGTTTATTGTGTGTGCGGCCAGCGTGTGTGCCTTGTCAGGCGCGTCGCTATGTTACGGTGCCGACACAAACGTGTATTCGCGGCTCACGGGTGCTGAACAAAATCACGGGGATTATTGGGATCTATCCCATCGGAGCCGAGAGATGGTGTGCCGCGCTGCTGCGGCGGCTAACCCGGCTCTTGTCAAACAGTTGAATGCGGCTGCAGTAGCATGTGTGGGTCAAATCGTAAAAGAGATCGCATCGGAAGTCGGCAAGCGTAGATGGTTGAGCGACCTCGGAAACAGTACACTTCGGTTCCCGAAACAAGGGGACACCGACGTGGTATTATGTAAGTTGGAGTATTTCAAGAATGCACGCATGGTGGAAACACCGAGCGGCGGGAGTTTGAGGCCGAATGACGATGGGGTCGTGCTGATCATAAGTATATACAACATTGTAGCGCAACGTCAGGGTCAAAACGCGTACCGCTGTGACTACGGCGAAGTAGTGTTGGTGAACGGGATTGAATTGAACGCGAATTATTTCTTGGAGCTTGGCAGGTTAAACAAGGAAGTTGAGGGGCCGATGCGCGTCATTATTGCAAAACACCTTAAACAGTATTGTGCGGATGCGCTCAAGATGAAGTGACCCCTTTTCTGCTTTGCTGCCTCTGGTTCAGCCGCGTGAGGGCGTTCACTTCCGGCCGTCGTAATAGACGAACCCATCCCAAATCACGATATCCCGCCCGCCGGTGTGTTTAGGGTCAAAACCGACCTTCCACTTCTTGTTTTCCACGGAATCAAGCAAAACGATTGGATAAGCCTTGTCTCCGGGCACCCAACGACCCACTTTGCCACCATACGAGTTCCAAGTGTAATATCCATTGGAAGAAATCGTCAGATCACCGCTTTTGACACCCGGGGCAATGTTGAGCTGGTCGTAACCGGGGACATGGCTTGGCGAGGTCCAGACGCCGCCTGGGACGCTTGTATGCCAGACCCGGAAGAGGGAGGCCGGGGTTGGTTTCCCGGTCTGAGGAAGGGATTCCGGGGAGGTCTGGCCTTTGTTTGAATTGTCGTCCTCTCCTGGGGCGGGTTTAATCTCCGTGGATTTATATGGCTTCACTTCGCGAGCCTTGTAGATCTTGATATCATCGCCAGAAGAACAGAAGGGGAGGCACGAGTAAATCAGGACAACAGCGACCAGTGTTTTCATGGGATGTCTCACTTATTTTTTTGGCGTTGTTCTTTCTGCGTGAACCATAGCAAATGCCTTTCTGGTTAACAAATGTCTCTCGCCTGAATTCCCGTTCCGAAGAAAAAGGGGTCAGTCCTATAATCTTTGCATGACAGGGTGGAGGCGTGTTTGCGTATTCGATTGAGCTGGCAAGGACCGGCCCGAAGCGTGTGATGGCCGGCGTCAGCGAGTGGCAGACGATGACGTAGTGTTCACAGACTTCAACGAGTAGCTGACGGATAGACGGGCAGGTTGGGTTGATTTCAGTGCCGCGTCTTCGCTGTTTTGCCTCATCCGTGTCTATCCGTGTCCATCTGTGGATGAAATTCCCCATTCGCGTCGATTCGCGTCATTCGCGGCTGCTCACCTTCGTAGGTTCTTCCTTATCCGTGCAATCCGTGTAATCCGTGGATTATCTTCGTCGGCATTCGTGTCATCCGCGCGTCAATGCGCGTGGTCACTCCGCCGTTTCCGCGAGCAGGTCATCCAGGTCCAGCGGGTGGGTGTACATGGCCAGACGTCCGTCGGCCGCGCGGGGCCATTGGTCCCGCGGGCGATCCCAATAGAGTTCCACGCCGTTGTCATCGGGGTCGCGCAGGTAGAGCGCCTCGCTGGCGCCATGGTCCGCGGCGCCTTCGAGCGGGATGTCCGCCGCCTGCAGCCGTCGCAACGCCCCCGCCAGCGCCGCGCGCGACGGATAGACGAACGCGATGTGATACAGGCCGGTCGTGCCGGGCGCGGGCGGTTCTCCGCCCGCACTCTGCCACGTGTTGAGGCCGATGTGATGATGATAGCCGCCCGCGGAGAGGAACGCCGCCTGCGCGCCGTGGCGCTGGGTGACTTCAAACCCCAGGATGTCGCGATAGAACGCCAGCATCCGGTCCAGGTCGGACACTTTCAGATGAATGTGGCCGACCCGGACGCTGGAGTCGATGGGCGGCGAGCCGGCGCGCGGCGTCACTGCCAGGGATGAGGATTTCATGGTCTACCTTCCACTCACGCTTTGCCGAGACGGAGGGCGAGCGAGGCGACGCGCTGACCGAGCCGTTCGCCGGTCAGTTTGTCCTCGGCGTTGGGGGCGACTTCCGGTGAATCGAATCCGGCCTGCGCCAGGGCACCGGCGAATCCGCCGAGGCGGTTGACGCCGTTGGACTGCATCGGCATCTCCGCCAGACCGGCCCAGAGCATGCCGTGCTGCATGGCGAGCGTCTGGAAGTACTGGAGCGTGCCGGCCTTGTCGCCGTTCGGGCTGCTGGAGACCGTGAAGCCCGCGGCCAGCTTGTCGCGCCAGGCGGCTTTGAACCAGCGTTCGCCGGTGGCGTCGGCGAACGCCTTGAACTGCGCCGCCAGGCCGCCCATGTACGTCGGGCTGCCAAAGATGATCGCATCGCTCGCATCCAGTTGCGCCAGGATGGTGTCGTTCTGGTAACGGCCCTTGCGTATGTCGTCGCCCACGATGGCGAGGAGGTGGACCTGGACTCCGGCGACCGAGGTGGCGCCCTTGTGGACGGCCTCGGCCATCTTGGTCGTGTGGCCGGAGCCGGAGAAGTAGAGGATGGATACGGTGCTCATGATGTTGGTCTTGTGTCGTTGTTTTTCTTGTTGTGCTTCTGGTTAATCGAGATCGAACAAAAGAATCTGGGCCGCCTTCCGGGCTTGAAACTCCAGGGCGTGCTCGGAGTGGATCGCCGCGGAATCGCCGCCCTCGAGCGTGAGGTTGTTCAGGGCCACTTCGCCCTCGGCCACGTGGACCCACACGTGCCGTTTCGCGGCGAGCCAGTGGTTGATGTGCTGGCCCGCATCGAGCCGGGCCAGCCACAAATCGGCATCCTGCTGGATGGCGATGGAGCCGCCGCGCCCGGTCTTGCTCGTCACCAGGTGAAACCGTCCCGACGGCGCGGCCTGGAACGACCGTTCCTCGTACCGGGGCGTCCCGCCCTTGTGCTCGGGTTGAATCCAGATCTGCAGGAGATGCACGGCCTCCTCGCGGGAGGGGTTGAATTCACTGTGCTCGACGCCCTTGCCGGCGGACATGTACTGGACGTCGCCCGCGTGGATGATGCGGCTGTTGCCCATGGAGTCCTTGTGCTGCATCGCGCCGCTGAGCACGTAGGTGAGGATCTCCATGTCGTGATGGGGATGGGTTTCAAAACCCGTGCCCGGCATGATCAGGTCGTCATTGATCACGCGCAGGCTGTGATACCCCGTCCACCGCGGATCGTAGTAGGTGGCGAAGCTGAAGGTGTAATACGTGTCCAGCCACCCGTGGCTCGCGTGGCCACGTTCACCGGCTTTGCGTATCTTGATCATGGGTCAACCTGCCACCGCCCGGCGGGTTTGAAAAAGACCATGTTTCTTGCCTTACCATAACCATAGGGTATACTGGAGGCGTCATGGAACTGCGCCATCTTCGCTACTTCGCGCCCGTCGCCGAGACCGAGAATGTTTCCCGCGCGGCGCTCAAACTGCACGTCTCCCAGCCCGCCCTCAGCCACCAGATCCGGGACTTGGAGGAGGAACTGGACTTCCCGTTGTTCGAGCGGAGCGCCAAGTCCCTGCATCTGACCGACGCCGGGCGCGCGTTCCTGACGGGCGTCCGCGCGGTGCTGCAACACGTCGAGGAAGCCGTCGGGGCTGCGCGAGCCGTGGCCACGCGCGTGCAGGAGGAGCTTCATGTTGGCTATGCGCCGACCCTGACGGCGCGGATCCTGCCGCCGGCCCTGCGGGCGTTTCAGGCGGCCATGCCCGGTGTGCGCGTGAAGTTGCACGACTGGTCCACGG
>CAZAAF010000049.1:0-6153 GCA_964482575.1 uncultured Verrucomicrobiota bacterium
CCAGGGCCGTTGCCACCAACTCCAATCCCAGAACCAACCGCCCCAACCGCCACCCCATCCACCGTAAACCGGCACGGGCGGAGTCACGGAGGCCGTCGAAGTCGGGTCCTGCAGGTGACGGTTGATCATCGGATCGATTTTGGAGTAATCCACCGAAACGCCCGCCATCTCGCCCGGCCGCAGCTTGGGAATGTAATCATTCTCCATCGTGATCTTGGGCGCGGGCACACGCGCCAGGTTTTCCTCCGGCGTGGGTGCGGCACGGAAGCGTGCATTCGGGTCGGCAGGAGCTTCCGGGGCAACGGTCGACGTCGGTGTTCCCTGCTTGTTCTCCTGCGCCAGAATCATCGCGCTGGCGAAACAGCCCGCCTCGTTGCGCCAATAGGAACGCCATGCGTCTTCACGCATTCCTGCGCCCGGCGATTCCGATTGCATCTGCGACCACGCCAAGCCGGTTTCGAGCACCCCCATTCCCGAAGCCGACGCAGCCACGGCTCGCGATGCCAGCACGCCCAGGCACACCATCCCGATCATCAGGGCTGTCTTGAACATTTTCATAACGATCTTCCGTTGCACGTCATGTCCGCATCCCGTGCGGTCAGACTAAACATAGTCACTCTTTGGACGATGTCATCCGCCATCGTATTCACCCACGTCAGTTCCGCAAATACGGCAGGAACCGCGTGCGGAACTGGTCGTCATAGTTGAACAACACCCAACCGTTGGCCCCGCCGCGCTGCGAGGCCGCCACGAGCGGGCCCAACTGGCTGCCGGAGGTGAGCTTGTACGCGCCGATGCCCTCGTAAATTGGCACACGTCCATTGACCATCGCGCGTTCATCCGCCAGGCGTTTCGCGAACGTCGCCGGGTCGGTCGCGTAATTCATCGGACAGATGAAATCCACATAGCCGGCGTCCACCCACGCCTTCCAGTTCTGCCCGCGATCCCGGCGGACGCTGGGCAGGTCCGGCCAGACCGCGGCGGAGACCGCCGTATGCCGGGACGCACGGTGCACCGCGGCGGAAATCTCGCCCACCAGCCGCGTCATGATCTGCTCGCGCCACTGCAAAAATTGCGGGGCCAGCCGGCCGCCTTTCATGACATCGCGCGGCCAGGAGGAGACCGTGGAACGCGTGTCGCGGCAGAACCGTTTCCGGCAGTTCGCGCAACAACAGGGGTCGGTATCAATCCAGCGCACATAATCAAGGTGCACTCCTTCGAACGGGTACTTCGTGGCGAGTTCCACCGCCGCGCGCACTTCCATGGCGCGGTTCCAATCGTGGGACGGGCAGAGCACCGGCGCATGATACGACGGCCGCCACGGCTGGCCGTAGCGATCGAGCTGGACGCGCCCTTCGCGCACGGCACGTTGCTGGCTGTCGGGCGGGGCATCCTTCATCTGGAAACAGACCCGCCAGGCATGGACATGGATGCCATGGCGTTTGGCCGCCGCCAAACAAAGCGCCGGCTCGTCGCGACCGCTATGGAAACTCCCGGGCAACACCTCGCTGCGGTAATAGGCCGCGCCGCCGGTGGAGAATTTCACAAAAACAGTGTTCAAGTGCGCGGCCTGGAGTTCCGACATTACCTTGGACCAGTCCATGCCACGGGGATCGTGCAGCCAGATGCCGCGCATCTCGCCCAGGCGCGAGACCACCGGGGCTTGGGCGACGGGGGCCGGTTCCGACGGCGTCAAGGCAACCGGCGCTTTGGCATTGACCGGGGCCGGTGGCAGGGTCGAAACGGGCTTGGCGTGGTGCACGGTGCAACCGTCTCCCAACAAGGCCAGAAACCCCACCGCCAGGGCAACTATGCAAAAGTTCTTCATGAATCGCGGCGGACTATAGCGGCTCCCCCGGCCAACTCCAAGAGCGCATCGGGTGTTTTTGGAGGGGCCATCGTTTTTTTGCCATAAAGGGATGGTTTTCGCGTTGACCTCCGCGGCAACGTGAATATAGTCAGCGCACAGTTTTTCGGGTTCCGGAGTAGCTCAGCGGTAGAGCGACCGGCTGTTAACCGGTTGGTCGTAGGTTCGATCCCTACCTCCGGAGCCATCTTTTTTGCATCCGTGCGCCCCTCCCCTGCACTCCGCCCCCCACCCAACCGCCTGCTGTCCGGCATTGCCGTGGAACCTCTGTCCCGTCAGACGACTTTGCCCATGATCCGGTTCAGCCGGTCCACGAACTGCTTCGGGTCCTTCAACTCAACACCCTCAATCAACATCGCCTGTTCGAGAAGCAGATGGCTGACGTCCTCGATCAATTTCTCATCAGACATATCCTGTAACCGGGTCACGATGGCGTGGTTTGGATTGATCTCAAGGATCGGTTTGAAATCCGGCACGTTCTTCTGCCCCATCGCCTTCAGGAGATGCTGCATCTGGACGGTCGGGTCCTTCTCGTCCGCGACGATGCACGAGGGCGAATCGGAAAGCCGGGCACTGGCCTTGACGTCCTTCACCAGGTCGCCCAGGGCTTTCTTGACCTTCTGGACGACGGGCTCGATCGCCTGCTCCTTTTTCTTGTCATCGTCGGTCTTGAGGTCGTTGGCCGCGTCGCTGCGGTTGACCGACTTGAGTTCGAACTCCTTGTACTTGGGCACCGAGGAGATCACGATCTCGTCGATTTTGTCATCGAGGATCAGGACCTCGATGTTGCGGTTCTTGTACATCTCCAGCAACGGCGAGTGGCGCAGGTTGTTCTCGTTCTCGCCGGTGATGTAGAAGATCGATTTCTGGTCCGGCTTCATGCGTCCGGCGTACTCGGTCAGCGTGGAGTAGCCGTCCTTTCCCGTGGACTTGAACATCACAAGCTCGGTGAGTAACTCGCGGTTCTCAAAATCCTGGTAGAGCCCCTCCTTGAGGGGAACGCCGAAAGCCTTGAAGAACTCCTCGTACTTTGCACGGTCGCTTTTCTGGATGCTCTCGAGTTCGGACAGGATTTTTTTGACCGAGGAAGACCGGATTTTGGCCATGACCCGGTTCTGCTGCAGGATTTCGCGGCTGACGTTCAGCGGCAGATCCTCGGAATCGATGACGCCGCGGACGAACCGCAGGTACACGGGCATCAACTCGCGGTCGTCGTCGGTGATGAAGATGCGCTTCACGTACAACTTCACCCCGGCCTTGTAATCGGCATGAAACAGGTCCAGCGGCGGCTTGCCGGGGAAATAGAACAACGTCGTGTAGTCCAACGTGCCCTCGGCCCGGGTATGCACCCAGTGCATCGGCTCCTCGTAATCGTGGGAGAGGGTCTTGTAGAACTCCTTGTAGTCCTCGTCCTTCAGTTCGGACTTGCTCCGCTTCCAGAGGGCGCTGGCGCTGTTTACCTGCTCGGTGACCATCCCCTTGGATTTCTCCTTGCCCTTGTCGTCGTACTCGGTCTTCTCGTAGGTCAGGAAGATCGGGAAGGCGATGTGGTTCGAGTACTTCTTAATGACCGAGTCGATCTTCCATCGGTCCGCGTATTCCCTGCCCTCGTCGTTCAAGAACAACGTGACCGTGGTGCCGGCGCTCTCGCGCACCGCCTCGGTGATCTCATACTCGCCCTGGCCGTCGCTGGTCCATTTGAAGGCCTTCTCCTCCCCCGCCCGGCGGCTGACGACCTCGACCTTCCCGGCAACCATGAACGACGAGTAAAACCCGACGCCAAACTGGCCAATCAAGTTCGAATCCTTGCGGGCGTCGCCGGTCAGGTTCTGGATGAAATTGCGCGTGCCCGACTTTGCGATGGTCCCGAGGTTCTCCTCGAGTTCCTTCTCAGTCATGCCAATACCGGTGTCGGAGATCGACAAAATCCGGCTCTCGCCCCCGTCGAAATGGATGTCAATCCGCGGAGTAAACGCCAGCGCCTTGTACTTCTCGTCGGTGAGGGTCGAGAACTTCAGTTTATCCAGCGCGTCCGAGGCGTTGGAAATGAGTTCGCGAAGAAATATCTCCTTGTGGGAATACAGCGAATGAATGATGAGGTGCAGCAACTGCGATACTTCGGTTTGAAACGGATGTTTGGCCATGGTCTATCCTCAAAACTATCTGTTGTCGTTTGTCGTCCAGGCTCCGCCGGCTGGGCTGGAGCACCCAACCGCTTCCAACCGTTCCTGCGCATCCAGACTGTGGACACCCATAGGAAACGCCTTCGAACACCAGCCGGTCAAGAGCTGCAAAATAATGCGTATGTTTTACAATGTTTCAAATAGTTTTTGAGGGATGGGAATTATGATGTGGTCCGTCCTCTGGCGAACAGCCTCCCAAACAACGACGCCCTCTCTCTTCACCCCACCTCCCCCAATCCTGCCGGCGAGGCTACAGCGTGAATTCCACCACCTCGCCCGCTGCCAGATCGCGCGTCAACCGCCGCTCCCGGCCGTCCGGGCCGCGCACAATCAGCGTCGCCCCCTTCAACGACAAGTCGGCACGCAATCGGACGCACAGTTTGTTGTCCACCGCCGTCACGCCCATCAACCGCACCCCGCGGCGGGCGGTCTCCCAGCGCCAGACCTCAGCATGCGTCCACCATTCCATGCCGCGTTTGCGCCCTTCAGTCACGAGCGTTTGCATCGCGTCGGCCATCCCTGCCTCCCGGATGTGCGCGGGATGGAACAGGAAGTGCGCCAGTCCGCCGTGCGCCACGGCCTGGTCGAGCAATTGGGGTGCACGCGCCGCCGGCAGGTGGATGTTCAGGTCCTGGGTAATCAGCGGGATTTCATAGACATCCAGGAAACGCGGCGGCGTGGATTCATCATCCAGCGGACGCCACGGCTGGCAGGTACCGCGCGGGAAACCGCATCCGCCCCGTTTGCTCGGTCCCATCGTGCCGTCCGCCTTGAGGCCGGCATTCTCGCACCAGCGGAAGAAATCCAAGCGTCCCTCCCAACGCGTGTAGTGATTCTTGTTCGAGACGATCTCCTTGATGCCGCTGTTCATGGACAGGCCCCGGAGTTGTTTCATGAGCAGGTCAAAGCCCCACTGGTGGTCCGCGTCGCTCTTCATCGCGTCGTAGTGCAGCGCAATCTCACAGCCCGCGGCGCGCACCGCGTCGTAGAGTTCGCGCGGATAGTCGCTGGGGAACATGGTACACCACGTGGTGCGGGCACCCGCCTTTTTCACCTGCTCCAACAACGCCCAGCCGAGTTCCGGTTTGTTGCCATCGCTGTCATGACTAAGACACCCCACCGCCGGGAGGTCGCGCGGCCACGGGGCAAGCTGCATCAGCGGCTGGTTCACCGCCTGCGCGGCGTACTGGATCGCGCGCAGAATGATCAACCGCAGTTCGTCCGCCACGGGATACAGGAAAACCGGAGCCTCGCCCTTTTCCAGCGTCACCCGGTCCAGATCGTAATCAAGCACCTGGCCGTCGTCGGTCTTGAGCGCACCCTCGTTGATCGGCATGGTCCCGTCGAACGCGGGCGCGCCGTCGCGCATCACGGCGATGCCCTGCTGGATGTGGACGATGCTGTTGAGGAGGTCCGGGGCGATCAACACGACAATTCCGCGTCCCACGCGTCGTTCCAACAACACCGGCAGTGGGACAGGCCGTCCATGGCGATTCCTCAGGCTGCCCTCGGCCCGGGCATCCGTGGCCTGCATGGCCAGTCCACCGAAGAAGTGCAGCGAGCTTTTCAATCCGGCGAACACCGGGTGCCTCGCCTGCCGCACATCGAGATAGCCCTCCCCAAGCTGCTGCACGGCGCTCATGCCCCACCCCTTGTTGAGTTCCGATGGCACCTGCTCCGCGCCAAACAGCTTCTGCATCCCGTGCAACCCGCCCAGCGACACCAGCGCCCCACCCTCCTCCACGAAGGCGGTCAATTTGTTGCGCTGGTCGGCACTGAGCTTGTGTTCGCCCGCAAGCACCAGCACGCGCGCCCGGCCCGTCTGTCCGGCCGGTTGCTGCCCGTAGAAAAAGCCCGCGCGCTGCGCCAGTTCAAGGATGTATGCGTTCGAAGGGGCGGCGGGTGAAATCGAGATCGAGATCAAGCCGGGAACACCATGCCCATCCGGCTTGGACTGCGAAGTATCCGCCGCAGGAGTCGTGGCTTGGGACCATGCGCCTGCACTGCAGGCCAGATGGAATGCCAGAAGGATGCTGAGTCGTTTCATAACCAGTAATCCGGGTGCGCTGACGGCAAGCTGTGCCACATCATGACGACGATACC
>CAZAAF010000049.1:6163-14215 GCA_964482575.1 uncultured Verrucomicrobiota bacterium
TAGACAACCTGTACCATACCTATCATGAAGACAGGTACAGGGCAAGCCCCTTGCAGCCCGTTCCCGGCTGTTTTGCCATTGCGTTGCGGTGCGCAACGGATACGCTTGGAGGACTCGCCATGAAAAACCGCGTGTTCCTTCTCCCCTTCTTAATGCTGGCCGCCGTCACGATCTTGCGGGCAGATTCATCGGAACCCCTGTTCGATTGGTCGCCTTGGGAACAATACCGCAACACGGTCCAACATCCGTGCGTCCTCTTGAAGCCGGCGGATATTGCCCGCGCGCGGGAGAACATGAACCGCTACGCCTGGGCCCGGAGTTACGCCACAGGCATCGAGAAGAATGCCCAACGGTATCTCCAGCGACTCGCGCCGGAATTCATTACACACCTGATTCCGGAAACCACGCCGGGCGATCCACTCTGGACGCCGTGTCCATCCTGCCGGGCACAGGGCAAGCCCGTGCACCCGCACGGTCTGTGGACGTGGACGCTTGACGACCCCGACCACATCAAGTGCAAGATGTGTGGCGATATCTTCCCCAACGACAAGTATCCCGAAGACGTCGTGATTCACACCCACTGGCGGAAGCCGCAAACCATCACCTATTGCGGCGGGGACACGTTCGTCATCTTCGGATACAAGACCGGTCGGCCCAGCTTCAGCGCCAATGTGCGCGCGCGGCAGG
Organism: uncultured Verrucomicrobiota bacterium; assembly: GCA_964482575.1. Taxonomy (GTDB): domain Bacteria; phylum Verrucomicrobiota; class Verrucomicrobiia; order CAIQCK01; family CAIQCK01; genus CAIQCK01. The sequence continues at coordinate 6,851 of CAZAAF010000049.1, forward strand.
TGCAATGGATGGCCAGCTATGGCCGCACACTGGCCGAGGCCCACCTGCTCACCGGCAAGCCGGAATACGCCCAAGCCTGTCGCAAGATTCTCCTGCGGTTTGCGGACTGTTACCCGTCGTGGCTCGTGCACGTCGGCTACGGCGAATACGCCGACATGGACCCGCGTCTGGCGGCGGCCAACATCAAAAAGCTTCCCGAACCGGAACTGTGTCCCCCACCCAACAAACCGGACCGCCGGCTGCACACGGCGTTCTGGACAGCGGGCCGCGCCGGCGGCGTCGGGATGGAATCAGGGTTCGTGCGGCAGGTGGTCGAGGCGTACGATTTCACCTGTACCGCGAAGGACGCGGACGGCCACCCCATCTACAGTGACATCGACCGTCGCAAGATTGAGCGCGACCTGTTGCTGGAGAGCACCATTCTGTTGGTCTGCGACAAGGAGATCAACAACAAGTCCGTCAGCAACCGGACCGCCGCCACGCTGGTCGGCATGTGTGTCGGTCATCCGGACCTAGTGCGGTTCGGTCTCGATGGTTTCCACAAGACGGTGGATGACTGGTTTCTGACCGACGGCGCCACCCCAGAATCGCCCGGCTATGCCACAATGGCTCTCGGGGGTATCTGGGATCTCGCCCAGGCGTTCCGAGGTTACAGTGACCCGCCCGGCTACCACGACCGCGACGGCAAACGGATTGACTCGCTCGATTTATATCACAGCACGGCCTACGAACGTGTGTGGGAATGTTTCTTCCGCGGATTGCAAGGCGACCTGAGCTACCCGCCCTCCGCCGACTCCATGCGCAACTCCGGACTTGGCGCGAACTTCATCGAGTTGATGGCAGGCAATTATCCTGATCGCCTGCACTACCTCGCGCTGCTGAAGGAAACAACCTTGGGCGGGAGGGCAAAGTCTGGCAACGCTTCAGGGGACGCGACGCGGCGGGAGTTGATCAAGGAAATGCCGGGGTCCGGTCTTGCTTTTTACATTCGCGAGCCGGGATTGGAACAACGGAACACGCCGCCCCTGTCGTTCCCGGACTGGTGCCCGCCGGACTTGCGCATCGGCCACATGCGGACGGGTGCGGACGGCCGGGAGAGTCTGCTGACGATGAGCGCCAGCCACTGGGGCAATCATCATCACCAGGACAGCCTGAACGTCTATTATTGGAAGAAAGGCTGCGAGCTGCTTTCCGACCTCGGGTACCTCTGGGATCATCCGGAAAAGCACATGGCCATGCGCACCGTCGCTCACAACACGGTGGTCATTGATGAGAAAGACCAGGTCACCAAGGAACGCGGCGGCGAGGTGTTGTTCTTCAAAACCAGCGAACACGTCAAGGTGATGGAAGCCACGTCGCGCGCGTATCCGGACGCGAAGCTCTACAGACGAACGACGGTACTCATCGATCACGGCAGCGGCCGCAATTACGCGGTGGACTTCTTCCGCGTCGAGGGAGGTCAGCGGCAGGACTACGTCTATCACGGTTTCACCAACACCTGCGAGGTGCTCGACCTCAAACTCCAGGCCGCGCCGTCGGAGAAGCTCTACGACTTCAAGAACGTCCGCACCGCCGACGGCGCGGGCGTCTGGCGCACCACGTGGGCGTGCGGCACCAACATGACCTGCGTGGTGTGGAACCTCGGCCAACGCGGCGAGAAAGCATCGGTCGCGGACGGATGGGGCCAGCGCGACTGGAAGAACTCCGACATTGGCGCGACCATCCCCTACATCGTGCGGCGCTGCGAAGGCAACGGGATGAAAACGTTCATCTCGGTCTTCGAGGGCTGCGCCAACGGCGAACCGTTCGTGCGGGACGTGAAGCTGATCGATCCGTCCGGCAAGCTTGTCGTGGAGACCGCGCTCGGCCGGGACTACATCCTGTCCGCGGTCGACACCGGCACGCTCACGATGCCAGCGCCATCGGGCGAGCAACGTCTTGACGGTCACGTCGCCGTCGCATCCATTCAAGGCGACCGGGTGGTCTGGACGTTTGTCGAGGAGACAGGAAGAAGCAAACCCTGAACACACTGCGCCGCCATGACACGGTCTGCCGTCACCATCCGCCTTTCATCCGTCAACACAACCGACGCGTGACCACCAGCATCCCCTACACCGGGAAGCGATAGCGTCCCGGGATGGCCATTTCGGGCATGGGCAGACTGCCAAATTCATACTTGTCCGGGCCGAGCTTGAGCGGCGAGTTGTAGACCTTCTCCCACTCCAGAATCTTGCCGCTGTAGGCAGACTCGCGCCCCATGATGCCGGTGAGCGTGCTCTCGGCGATGTTCTTCGCCTCGTTGATTGGTTTGCCGTCCTGGATGCTCTGGATGAGGTTCAGATGCTCCTGCTCGTAGGCGTTGCACGGCGGGCCGCTGTAGCGCCAGCTCTCGCCGCCCCGGACCTGCAGGCTGTCCTTGCAGTTGCTGAAGCCTTTCGTGCCGACCACAGCCTCCTCCACCCGGTGATCGCAGCCGTTGATCTGACGGCATTGGCTGAACATCCGCACGCCGTTGGGATATTCGAACTCGACGGCGAAATGGTCGTAGATATGCCCGTGTTGCTTGCCCGTGCGCGCCTGCCGTCCGCCCATGCCGAGCGCGCGAATCGGATGCGTGCCCAGCACCCAGTTCATCACGTCGAGGTTGTGAACGTGCTGCTCGACGATATGGTCGGCGCCGAGCCAGGTGAAGTAGTTCCAGTTGCGCAACTGCCACTCCATGTCGCTCCACTCCGGCTGGCGCTCGATGACCCAGATTTCGCCGCCATCCCAATAGGCGCGGCCTTCGAGGATTTCGCCCACCGCGCCGTCCTGAATACGCTTGATGGTCTCGCGATAACCCGGCAGGTGGCGGCGCTGGGTGCCGGCGGCAATGCCGAGCCCCTTCTGTTTCGCCTGTTCGCCCGCCTCGACCACCATGCGCACGCCGAACGGGTCCACCGCGACGGGCTTTTCCATGAACACATGTTTGCCCGCCTCGATGGCAGCCTTGAGATGTGCCGGTCGAAAATGCGGCGGCGTGGCGAGGATGACGTAGTTGATTTCACTGATCGCCAGCAGTTTCTTGTACGCGTCGAACCCGGTGAAGCAGAACTCGTCGCCAAGGGTGACATCAATCCTCTTCAACTGTTCGCGACAACGCGTCAACCGGTCGGGAAACATGTCCGCCAGAGCGACGACCTTGATGTTCTTGCGAGCTGACGCTGCGCCTTTCGCCGCGTCCTCGGTATGATAGCCAGCCTGGGGATAAATCACCTTCGTGGACGCACCGAGCACGTTCAACACCGCGCCGGTGCCACGACCACCGCAGCCGATAACACCAACGCGAACCTGGAAATCCGCCGGGGCCGCCTGACTGCTGTGAACAAACGGGAATTGCGCAGCCACCACCGTGCCGGCCGTGGCCAACGAGGTGTGTTTCAGAAATTGACGGCGCGAGACGGTGGATGCAGCCGGGGGGGGTGAGGGACGATCGATGTTCATGATCGCACATTTTACCGTCCGCGTTGGAAGCGCGCCAGAGAAACCTTGGCCGTTCACCGCCGCGTTTGACAATTCCGGTTGCACTTCTATACTCCGCGTCATGCACATCTTCGTTAACGGAGGAGCGGGATACATTGGCAGCATCTGCGTGGAAGAGATGCTCAATGCAGGCCACCAGATCACAGTGTTCGACAACCTGTCGGAAGGTCATCGCAGCGCCGTGGATTCGCGCGCGACGTTCGTCCAGGGCGACCTCGCCAACTTCGACCAGATCCGCGAGGCGCTGAAACAGGCGGCGCCGGACGCGGTGATGCACTTCGCCGCCGCCTCGCTGGTGCCGGAGAGCATGGTCAACCCGTCAAAGTATTTCCGGAACAACGTTGCCAACGGCATCAACCTGCTCGACGCAATGGTCGAGGCCGGCGTGCGGCGGATCGTCTTCAGCAGCACCTGCGCCATCTTCGGCACGCCGGACCGCGTGCCCATGACCGAGGACCTTCCCGTGAAGCCCCTGTCGCCCTACGGCCAGAGCAAGGCGATGTTCGAGTCCATGTTAAAGTGGTATGTGCAAATCCACGGCATCCAGCATGTGAACCTCCGCTACTTCAACGCCGCCGGCGCCTCGGTCAACTTCGGCGAACACCACCGGCGCGAGACCCACATCATTCCGAACGTCCTCGCCGTGGCGCTGGGCAAAAAGGAACAGGTGGAAGTTTACGGCACGGATTACCTGACGCCCGACGGCACCTGTGTGCGCGACTACATTCACATCATCGACCTGGCCAACGCCCACATGCTGGCGCTGCAATGCCACCAAAGCGCCTGTTACAACCTCGGCAGCGGCGACGGCTACACGGTGCGGCAGGTGATCGAGGCCTGCCGCAAGGTTACGGGGCATCCCATCCCGGCGGTGGAGCGTCCGCGCCGGCCCGGCGATCCGCCCAAGCTCGTCGCATCGTCGAAGAAGATTTCCGCCGAACTGGGCTGGAAACCGAAGTTCACCAAGCTCCACGACATCGTGGCCAGCGCGTGGGCCTGGCACAAGGCGCATTCGAACGGCTATCCGGATTGATGTTTTTGGGGAAACAGAAACCGCATCGGTAACACAAGGAGAAACGACCATGAACAAACTGGCAGCCATCTTACTTGCCGCGCTCTGCATCATCCCGGCGGTATCCTCCGCCAAGGGACCCGAGGCGCTCACCAATCTGGATCAGGCCTTGGAACAGGCGAAAAAGGAAAAGAAACTGGTCTTCATCCAGTTCGGCCGCGAAGCGTGTGGGAACTGCCAGGCCCTGCGCGGTTACATCCGCGACGGCTCGCTGCGGTTGTCCCAAACCGCCTTCGTTTACGTGGACCTCAATTGTGACGACCGCAAGGTCAGCCAGCAGTTCCACCAGAAATTCAAGGTCCAGGGCCACACATTGCCCTTCGTGGTGGTGACCAGTCCCGATGGCCAGCAACTGGCAACACGCTCCGGTTATGGTTCCCCGGAAGAATACGAAAAGCTGATTCGCTCCGCCAAGAGCAGCAACAAGAAGTGACGCGCCCGCCATCAGGCGCCGCATCCCCTACTCCAGCTTCGGTCCCTCAATCCGCTCGCCGCGTTGCTGGCGAGCCTGATCGGTGACATCGAATGTCCCGTAGAACAGGGCGTTCGCATCCATCCACGTCACCAGCCGCTCAAGGTCCTCGCGCGACAGGGTCACCTCGTGATGACCACGCTGGAGCATCCGCATCAACGCGCTGCCACGCGCGCCAAAGAAACCCGGCTGCGACAGCGGCTCGCTGTTCACGACACGGAAATCCCCGGGTTTGCCGCCCCAAGCCGAAAACGACACGCGACCGATCAGCGCGTTATACGACACGCTGTAATGCCCCTGGGCTTCGCCGGTGAGTGCCACCTTGCCTGCGGGTTTCGCCCCGCTGTGGCAGGACACGCAATGCTTGTCGAGCACCGGCTGCACCAGGATCGGATAACTCAAGGGTTTGGAACCGTCGGGGCCGGGCGTGATGACCGACGGCCGCCGCGCCTGGGCCAGGGCGGTCCGGTGCGACGACGGCGCTTGAGTGCGTTGCTCGTGGCACCCAACGCAGGAGACGTTTTCGCCAGACTGGAGATAGGTGATGCTCCGCATGGTCTGCACCGCCTGTCCCTGCTCATCCAGCGCCTGAAAAGCCAGCGCCACCCTGGCGGGCGCGCGGAAATAGGCTGAACCATCCGCCTCGACCGGCACGGTGCCTAGCACCTGCTTGCCAGGCGACGCGTTGGCCAACCCCACCGACGGCGTGTTGATGTGCGGCGTCGTCTTGGGCAGCACCTGGAGGATGCGCAACTGGGCAATGCGAATCTCCGGCAACTGCGGCCATGCGTTGCGAACGTTCTCAAGAAAGAAAGTGCCCTCGACAAGCTTGGGGCTGGTGACGAGTGGGTCGTGTTTCGCCGTTCGCGATTCGAACTCCTTCTTCCGGATGGAGTCCGCAAGCAACGGCAGCACCGACGGCTTGGGACGCGCACACAACGGAATGGGCCAGAGACTGGAAATCTCCGGGTCGCGGTACAACAATTCCTTATTGCCAAAGGCATCCACGAAATAAAGGCCGAACATGGCTGCGGGATTTGCGCTCGGCTCGCCAATGAGCGCGTCGAAACTGTACGCCGCGAGAAAGTACTTCTCCGAGAGCGGCCACGGCGAGCGGTAACAATGCCCGGGCCACCATTGCTGGTCGAGCGGCACGGCCGGCGGCGTGGGCACGCCTCCCGGCGCACGCCAGAATGCGGGTTTCACCGTGCCGTGCGATACCGGTGCCTCGCTCTCCGGAAACAACGCGTCCGGTGTCAACCGCGTGATCGGATCCAGTCCATCCACACCGCGCGTCACATCCAGCAGGATGATTGACCCTGCCGTCATGGCGTGGTGGGCAGCCGCCGTCGCCATCACCCGGCTCGATCCCGGCACGGCCCGCGCCTCCCAGACACCAACGGGATTGAGCGTGTGGTTTCCGTAAAACGCGCGCACATCCGTGCCATCTGGCCGCACTGTCCAGAGCTGCTGGTAATGAATGGCATTGCGGTCCACGTAATCCCATCGTGTATAAATGACACGTCCATCCGACAACACCGATGGATCCCATTCGTGTGTTTCGTGAAACGAAATCGGATGCGGGTCGGAACCATCGCCGTTGGCCACCGCCAACGTGTACGTGGAACACGGTCCGCGACCGCAGCGATGATAACCACCCCGCCGCGTCGAGATGAAAACGATGTGCCCATCAGGAAGGTAGCGCGCCGCGAAATCATCAAATGCCCCGTCCGTAAGCTGGCGCAACCCCGAGCCATCCGCCGCCATTTCGTAAAGATGATAGTGGCGGTCCAGACAAGCCTCCCGGCTCGCGGGCGCGGCGGGCGCGTTACAATAGGCAACCATCACGCGTTTGCCGTCGTAGGACACCTCGGGAAGCTGGAAACTGCCCGGCGGCAGGGCCTCCGGCGCCAGTTGCCGGCACCGCATCGTCCGGCCCGGCGCCTCCAGTACAAACACGCCCCCGCCCGGGCGAGCGCAACTGCCGTAGTACTGCGTGAGTTGGTGGCTGAACATACTGGGCACCTGCTTCACAAACAGCAGCGGCCCGGCCGGAGCCAGCGGATTGCAGAAAACCATCTGCCGCCGCGCCTCATGCACACGTCGCCAGAGCTGTTCCATTCGCTCGGACGACGGTGTCTGTTGCCATTCGCGCCGCAACCCCTCCCAGCGGTGCGGCAGGTCGCCCAGCGCCGCGTGGGATGACTGCAAATCGCGCAACAATGCATCGCCACGCTCAAACAACCGTGGCAGGACTTGTTCGTAACCGACCGGGCCCCGCGGTGCCGCCAGTCCATCC
>CAZAAF010000050.1:0-14207 GCA_964482575.1 uncultured Verrucomicrobiota bacterium
CGTATCTGAGCCGGTGCCGCGTTTCGATTGCCCCGCTGCGTTACGGCGCAGGCATGAAAGGGAAGATCGGGGAATCCATCGCCGCCGGCTTGCCGGTCGTGTCGAGTTCCATCGGTGTCGAAGGCATGGGGCTTCGCGACGGCCATCAGGCGCTCGTGGCGGACACGCCCCAGGCGTTCGTGGATGCGGTGGCGCGGCTGTATCAGGACCCGGCGTTGTGGCAACGCTTGTCTGAGGCGGGACGGGAATTCATCCTGAGCCGTTACTCGCCTGCCGTCATTGGCAGGGAATTCAGTGCCCTGTTGAACGCGCTCACGATGGTGCAGGACACGGAACCGGATTTCAGCATCGTCATCCCGACGCTGAACAACATTGCGTTGACCAAACAATGCCTCCAGGCCATTCGTGAGACAGCGGCCCCGTGCCGTTGCGAAGTCATCATCGTGGACAATGGTTCCACGGACAGCTCGTCGATGTTCTTTGCCGGGGAGCGGCAGCACGGGCGGTTGCGCCTGGTGACGAACCTTCCGGGCCGCAATTATTCGACCTCCAACAACCAGGGGGCGGCGCTCGCCCGCGGCAAGTACCTCGTGTTCCTGAACAACGACACCCAGCCGTTAGCCGGCTGGCTTCGGGCGTTGCGCGAGACCTTCGAAGCCGACCCGTCGATCAGTGTGCAGGGCGGCAAGCTCCTCTATCCCAACGATACCATCCAGCACGCGGGGGTTGTGTACGGCCAGGTGCATTCGGCGATCCGCCAGCACTACCATCTCTATCTATGCCGCAAGGCCGGGGACCCGTGCGTGAATCGGCCGCGCGAATTCCAGATGGTCACCGGTGCCTTGCTTGCGATGCGGCGTGACGCCTTTGAGCGCGTCGGGGGCTTTGACGAACATTACGAGTTTGGTCATGAAGATCTCGACCTTTGCATGGCGGCGCGCGCGGCGGGTGGCAAGGTGTGGTTCAACCCCAAGGCCGTTGCCTACCATTTCGAGTCCATGACGAAAAAGAAGATCGGCTTGGAGAAGTTTGAGCTCAAGCACGACCAGCCCGATTGCATGGATTACAAGAACCGTCAGCGGTTCATGCACAAGTGGGAACGCCAGTTGCGTTGCGACGCGGACGACTTCTACCGGCAGGATGGCGAGCCGTCGCCTTTTGCGGCACGCCCGGCGCGCGAGTCCCGGACCCAGCCCCAGGCCTCCGGGAAACTGCATGTGTTGTTCACGATGTATGGATGGGCGGATGAAGGCGGGGGCACGATCTTGCCGCGCCAGATTGCAAAGGCGCTGGTCCAGCGCGGCCACCGCGTGTCCGTGATTTACGCCGCGGCGAGGCCGAAACCCGGCAAGCCGGCCTACCATGTCGAGGAATCCACTGACGAGGGCGTGGCGCTTTACGCGATCTACAACCGGCCGGCGCTGTTTTGCGACTTGGAACATCCGGAGCGCGAGACGGCCGACCCGGAAATGCGCCGCGTGTTCCGGAAGCTGGTGGAGAAGCTGAAGCCGGACGTCGCGCACTACCACAGCCTGCTGAATTTTTCCTACGCCATGGTGGATGAACTCCACCGCGCGGGAGTGCCGGCGGTCTATACGTCGCACAATTACTGGCCCATTTGTCCGCGGATGTATCTGTTCAAGGAGCGTCTCGAACTCTGTCCCGGACCCTCGGGAGACGGCAGTCGCTGTGCAGCGTGCGTTGGACAACCCGGGCGGGCTGGCGACTATGCGCGCCGGCTTGCACGTGGTTGTGAGGCGTTTGCTCATCAGGTGGGTCGCCATCTGGCCGTATCCCACCGTGTGCGCGAATTGTTCATCCGCAGCGGTCACACGCCGGATCGCATCCAGGTGTTGCAACAGCAACCGCAAACCGTTGAGTCGCTCTGGACGGACGTTGGATCGAAGCGGCAGGTTGTCCCGCGATTGGACCGGCCGTTGCGCGTGGGTTTCATCGGCAGCCTGTATCCTCAGAAGGGGGTGCATGTGTTGATTCAATCGCTGCAGGCTTTCCAGCCCAGTGAAATTGAAGCGCATTGCTTCGGCAATGTGCCCGCGGAATACGGCGAACTGCTCAAGAAGCTTGACACCCAATCCCTGGCGCAGTTCCACGGCGCTTACGAAACCCATCAGTTGCCGCGTTTGTTGGCGGACATGGATGTGATGGTGGTGCCGTCGGTGTGGGAGGATTGTGCTCCGCTCGTCGTGGCCGAGGCCTTGGCGGCGCGTTGTCCGGTGGTTGGAAGCCGCATCGGTGGCATTCCGGATTTCATCGAGGATGGCGTCACGGGATTCCTGTTCCGCCCGGGCGATCCGGCCGAACTCGCGGCCGTCTTGCGGCGGTTCTTTGCCGACACGGCGCTGTTGGGCCGGATGCAGGCCGGCATTCGCCAGCCCAAAGGTTTTATCCGTTATCTGGAGGAACTGGAACAGCATTACCGAGAGGTCCTTGCGGAGAAGCCGCAACGCGCGCCCCTGGCCATTGCGTGGGAAGGTTCGCAGTTTGTGCACCACTCGCTCGCCGTGATCAACCGCGAGTTGTGTTTGAAGCTGATCGGGGCGGGGCATGAAGTTTCCATCCTGCCGTATGAGCCGGACCAGTTTGGTTCCGAGGCCGACAGCCGTTTTGAATTATTGGCCCGGCGCGTTCGTCAACCGCTTGCACACGGTCCGGAGGTGCATGTGCGACATCAGTGGCCTTTGAATCTGCAGCGCCCGCCCGCGGGCAAGTGGGTGGTCATCCAGCCGTGGGAATTCGGCTGTGTCCCCAAGGCTTGGGTCCCGGTGTTGCGTGACCAGGTGGACGAACTGTGGGTGCCGAGTCCTTTTGTTCGTGACAGTTACGTGAAGAGCGGCGTGCCCGCGGGCAAGGTCTTTGTCGTACCCAATGGCATTGCAGAAGATAAATTCCGGCCGGACGTTACGCCCCTGCCGCTGTCCACTCACAAGCGGTTCAAATTTCTCTTTGTCGGCGGCACGATCCATCGGAAGGGTCCCGACGTGTTGCTGAAGGCCTATCTGGAATCCTTCCGTGCCTCGGACGATGTTTGTCTTGTCATCAAGGACTTCGGTGGCAAGTCCGTCTATGCCGGCCAGACCATCGAGTCCCAGATCCAACAGGCCCAAGCCGATGCCGACGCGCCGGAAATCCTCCATCTGGATGCCGAGATGCCGCCGGAAGACCTACCGCGGTTGTACGCGGCCTGCGATTGTCTGGTGCATCCGTATCGCGGGGAGGGGTTCGGCCTGCCGGTGCTGGAGGCCATGGCGTGCGGCCTGCCGGTAGTTGTGACCGCAGGGGGTGCCACGGACGGGTTTGTAAACGACAAGCTTGGTTATCGAATCCCGGCCCGCCGGCGGTCCATCGGCCGGAAGATCGGTGAATTCGAGCTGGCGGGCGACGGATGGTTGCTGGAGCCCGACAGCCGTGCACTCGTCGAGCGTTTGAAATGGATCGTTGCACATCGCGACGAAGCGAGGCAGCTCGGGCGCAAGGCCAGTGACCACGTTCGACGGGAATGGACGTGGGGCCGTGCTGCGGCCATTGCCGAAGAACGATTGTCGAAGCTGGTGGCAGGCAAGTCCCGGCCCGCACCCGTGGCCGCGCGCCAGCCGTTGCCAGCCGTTGCCAGACTGGGCGACCTGGCCGAGGCGCGGGAACTGCTCCGTCAACAGGATCATTTGGCGGCATGGAATACGGGTTTGAAGGCCATCCAAATCCGGCCGTTCCATCCCGCAGGGTTCCTGCTGCTGGCGGACATTGCGCGTGCGGTGGGCGATTTGAACCGGGCTCGTCATTGTGCCCAGCGCGCGCATGACATGGCACCGGCGTGGAAGCCGGCGAAGAAATTCCTGAAATCCCTCACGGGTATCAGCCGGGCTGCGACCGCTTCCTGGCCGGCCCCGCCTTCCCCCACTTCGCCGCGGCTCAGCGTGTGCATCATCACCAAGGACGAAGAGAAGTTCCTGCCCAAGTGCCTGGAGTCCGTCCGGGGGCTGGCGCAGCAGATTGTTGTGGTGGACACGGGTTCGAAGGACCGGACGGTGGAGATTGCGCGCCAGCATGGCGCCGAAGTGCATTCCTTTGCGTGGTGCGATGATTTCAGCGCGGCCCGCAACGCGGCCCATGCCCGTGCCACCGGCGATTGGGTGTTGATCCTCGATGCCGACGAGGAACTGGCGGCGGACAGCCGCAGCCAACTGCTGAAGGAAATGGATTCGCCAAGCGTCGCCGCCTATCGCATCCCGATCGTGAACGACGGCGAGGAGCAGGAGGGGTGCTGTTACGTGCCGCGGTTGTTCCGCAACGCGCCCGGGCTGTTTTTCGTGGGGCGCGTCCATGAACAGATTTTCACCAGCATCGAAACGTGCCGCAAGGAGTGGGGTCTCGGGAACGAGCTTGGCAAGACCACGATTCTCCACCACGGTTATGCCAAGGAAGTCATCAAGGATCGCGGCAAAATCGAGCGCAATCTGCGCCTGTTAAGCCAGGCCGTCGCGGAAATGCCGAACGAGCCGAGTCTGCTGATGAACTACGGTCTGGACCTGGTCAACAACGGCCAGACCGACGAGGGTTTGGAGAAATATGCCGACGCCTTGCGGATCATGGCGGCACAGCCCGCGGAGGCGACTACGCCGGAAGTGCGCGAGCGGCTGTTGACGCTGTATTCCACGCACCTGATACGCGCGCAGCGGTTCGAGGAAGCCATCGAGGTGTTGCAGTCGCCGGTGGCGCACGCGCATGGGTTGACCGCGACACTGCATTTCAACTTCGGGCTTGGTTGCGTCAAACTCAGCCGGTTCGGCGAGGCCCTCCAGCACATGCGCCATTGCCTGGCGAAGCGGAACCACCCAGCCCTGACGCCGGCTGCGAAAGAGGTGCGCCGCGGCGGACCGCAACACTGCCTGGCGATTTGTTACGTGAACCTGAAACAAAACGCGGCCGCGGAGGAGCAGTTCCGCGCCGCCCTTGCCGAGGCACCCCAATTCAAACCGATCCGTTTCGATTTCGCACGGTTTCTGGCCAGCACCGGCCAGCCGGTGGAAGCACTGACACAACTCCACGAATTGGTTGCGGAGCATGGCGATGACGCGACCCTCTGGCAACTGGGCGGACAGATCGCGCTGGGCCGGCGGGAATTTGCCGGGTTCGCAGCGGATTGGACTGGAGAGGCGGTCACCCATCTGCCACAGGATGCCGCGCTCCGGCTGCAACGGGCCGACGCTTTGTTGGTCAACGGAGATCCCCGTGCAGCCCTGGCGGCTCTCCAGCCTCTGAATGGCGAAGCCACGCCGGCGCATGAATCGGTGCGGGTAATGTGCAACGTACTGTGCGGCCAGATGGAACGCTCGTCTTTCGGGGCGGAGGAACCCCGGGTCAGCCAGGAATTCCTGAAACGGTATCGCTGGTTGGTTTCCATGGGAGCGTCCGGCGTCATCCTCCAGATCAACGAACGCATGGCCCGGTGGCGCGGCGTGTTGCCTGGTGCCGCCAGGATCATCGGTTCGGTTGTTGAAGAAACAGGTTGCCCTTCTGGGAAATGACATGGGCTCTCCAGCCGCCAATCTGGCGTTGTTGCCCGCGTATGAGTCTCCAGCCGTCAGCCTCGTTCATCCTCCTATGCCGCGGGCGTTGGTGCTCGCGGGCTTTGCCACGTCGACCGCCTTCGAGTCCGGTGAAGGAACTGTGAATCCCGTCGGCCTGGCAATTCCCCCGGGGGATGCCTTGGCTGACGTTCACGATGATCCGGGCCAAAAAGAGGCCTTGCTGGTGGACCCCGATTTGCAGGTGGCACAGGCGTTGACGATGATCCTGGGTTTGGAGCGGATTCGCCTCAAGCTGGCCACGAGTGTTGAGAGAGGGATGGAAACCCTGGAAGCCCTCGACAACAGGATAGCGGTGGTGATTGTCCACCTGGGCCCAACGGGCTGTGCGCTGGGCTTCCTGGCGGCGCAACGCGGCGCGCGCCACCCGGCGCCTGTGGTGGTGATGAAAGCCAGGGAAGATCACCAGGGATGGGCGGCAGCCGTCTCGGCTGGCGCTGCCGCTTTCGTGGACTGTCCGATCGACCCGGCGGAGTTGCATCTCGCCATCCTGCGCGTTGGCATAGGATGATGCCGGGCTGGATTGTACGACCGTCATGCGGCTATGGCTGATAAGCCACCCGTCAAGTTCCGCAGGGAATCGACCGTCGCGGTTCCACGTCCGCGCCACTATTTCCCGGGCTGGGAGACCCGCTTGTCCGCGTCGGAACACGACGGTGGCGGGTTTTGCGGTGGTTGGGAAACGGCTTGATGTAGAAGGGGCATTTAAGGCTGGCCACCGAAATGGTGGCGTATTAGTTTTCACGCCGGTTGGTTTGGGCACAGAGCCGTCATCGATCTGCCGGACAATGACAGCAATCTGCCGCAATCATGCATCGAACGCTGAAGAGCGTGCAACCCGGGTTGTTCCGTTGATTTGGCGCGTGTTTTCTGGCTCTCTCATGGTGTGTGCCGGATCCTGCCAGGGGGAGACGTGCGGGGTGTCTCGTGTCATGGATGCATCGGAATTGGAAATGGATGTCCACCGGGTTTGACTCCGAATCATGCAAGCAAGAGGACAAACGAAGAACCTGACACGGAATGGCATCACCGGTGCGATTCTGCTTCTGGTGATCGCCTACGTGGCCTACAACGAGGTGACGGCCCGTCAGAACGCGCAAGCGAATCTTGACCTCCATGCCCGGATTCTCGGCGTGCCCTTGCAGCACATGGACCACGAGTCCTCGAAGGCGTATCTTGCGGAAATCACCCGGGATGATTCGTACGAGAGCCTGGTCGTCAAGGCGAAGGACGGGACGGTGTTTTACTCCGGGAAGGGACAATCGCCGGATTCCTTCCTGGACCGGGTTTGCTCCCGGCTGGGTCTGATTCCGCTCCTGCATCTGGGTGCGGAGGTTACTCATGAGGGGAAAGTCGTCGGCCGGATTGAAGCGGCGGTCCGGATCGAGACCATCAGCGCCGATCTCTACGCCTTGGTCGTGGGCGTTCTCCTGGCCCTGGTAGCATATCTTTACCTGAATCTTCTGGAAGCCAACCGGGAATTGGATTCCAAGGTCCAGGATCGTTCGGCCCGCCTGCAGCTCAGCGAGGAGAGGTTTGCGGCATTCATGGCCCACCTTCCCGGCGCCGCGTTTCTCAAGGATGCGACCGGGCGGATTTTGTATGCCAACCACTATTTCGTGAAGATGCTCGGCTTGGAGCACTGGGAAGGCAAGACCTGTTCGGAGCTGTTCCCGGGCGAATTGGGGTGGCAAATGATGAGAGATGACCAGAAGGTCCTTGAGCAGGGACCTTTGGAAATTGAAGAAGCCCTGACCGATCGCAATGGGATGGCGCATCTCTTCGAAATGGTGAAGTTCCCGATCAGCATGGAAAGCGGGGCGGTCTTGCTGGGGGGAGTGGCTTTGGACATCACCCGGCGCAAGCAGGCGGAGGAAACGGTGCGGGAGAGCGAGGAGCGATTTCGTTCCCTGATTGAGCATGCGCCGGAAGCGGTCTTCGTTGAAAGCGGAGGGCGCTTTGTTTATTTCAACCCGACCATGCTGAAGCTGCTGGGCGCCAGTCGGCCTGAGGAACTGCTCGGCACGGAGTACATGCACCGTGTGGCGCCGGAGTTCCGTGAAACCGTTCTTGATCGCAACCGGTTCCAACACAAGACCGGGATGCGGATTCCGTTGATGGAAGTGGATTACTTGCGCCTGGATGGAACGCGCGTCCCTGTGGAAGCCACCGCCGTGATCATGCGCTATCGGGGGCACGAGGCGCGCCTGGTTTTTGTGCGCGACATCACAGTGCGTCGGCAGATGGAAGAATCCCTGCGCATCAACGAGCGAAGACTCTCGGTCGCCATTTCCGCCACCGCCGATGCCGTGTGGGAGTGGAATGTGAAGACGGGGCAGGCCTATTTCAGCCCGCGCTGGTATGCGATGTTGGGTTACGCCACCGGGCAGTTCCCGATGACGTTCGACACGTGGATGTTGCTTTGCCATCCGGAGGATCGCCAGATCACGATGGACATCCTTCAGGGGCCGCTGGCGGCTCTGCAGCGGCACGGGTACAGGGCCGAATACCGGATGCGGCACAAGGACGGTTCCTGGTGTTGGATTCTGGTGCGCGGCAATGTGGTCGAACGGGATGTCACCGGACAACCGGTGTTGATGAGCGGAACCAACACCGACATTACCGGCCGCAAACAGGTGGAAGACGCTCTTCGCCAGTCGGAAGAACAGTATCGCGAGATTTTCGACAACACCGTCGAGGGCATCTTCCAGACCACGCCCGACGGCGTTTTCCTTGCCGCCAACCCGGCCATGGCCGTCATGTGCGGATATGCCACTCCGGAGGATTTTATTGCCGGAATTCAAGACATGGCCGCGCAGCTCTATGTGGATCCGGGACAGCGCACGGCATTCAAAAACCGGATCGAGGAGCATGGCAGCATCCATGGCTTCGAGTGCCAGTTGCGCCGTCGCGATGGAGGTGTGATCTGGGCTTCGGTCAACGGCCGGGTCGTGCGGGACAAAGAGGGACGGGTCCATCACTATGACGGGACGGTGATGGACATCACCGAACGCAAGCTGGCGGAACAAGCCCTGCGACGGACAAACCGGGAACTCCGGGCCGTCAGCGACTGCAATCAGATTCTGGTGCGGGCCGGGAATGAACAGAAGCTCCTCGACGACATTTGCCACGCGGTTTGTGAAAAAGCCGGTTACCGGATGGCGTGGGTGGGTTTTGTCGAACACGACGAAGCGAAAACCGTGCGGCCGGTGGCTTGGGCGGGCGTGGATAACGGTTATGTCGCCGCGCTGGATGTCTCGTGGGCCGACACGGAACGAGGACGGGGGCCCACCGGCACCGCCATTCGCACTGGCAGGACCGAGGTTTGTCAGGACTTCGTCGCGGACCCCAGCGTGGCCCTCTGGCGTGAAATGGCCGTGGAACGCGGCTACCGTTCGTCGGTAGCTTTGCCCCTCAAGGATGACAAGGGCCAGACCTTCGGTACGCTGACCATCTATTCCTGCGAGCCGAACTTCTTCACCCAGGAAGAGGCACGGTTGTTGGAGGAGTTGGCCGGTGACCTGGCCTTCGGCATCACGGTCCTGCGTGCGCGCATCAAGCAGCAGCAAGCCGAGCAGGAGGTGCTCAAGGAAAAAAACCTCTCCGACGCCGTCATCAGCAGCCTGCCAGTTATTTTCTTCATGGCCGATTCGCAAGGAAGGCTTTTGCGTTGGAATGATGAGTTTGCCAGACTTGCGGGGGTGACTTCCGAATCCGCCGCCTCCCACCGGCTACTCGACTGGGTGGTGGATGACCACAAGAGCATGGCCCGTGCAGCGATAACGCGCGTTTTTACCGAAGGGCAGACCAGTGCCGAAATCAAAGTCATCACCACGGTTGGAATTCGGTGTATTCATTACGTCGGCCGACGCCTGTTGGTCGAGGAACAGTTCTGCATCGTCGCGTCGGGTTACGACGTCACCGAACGCAGACAGGCGGAAATCCTGTTGCGGGAGAACGAGGAACGGTTCCGCAATCTGGCCAATGCTACGTTTGAGGGAATCGTCATTACCGAAAACGGACGGGCCATCGACGCCAACAACCAGTTTCTTGAAATGCACGGCTACCCGCGGGACGAGATGCTGGGCAGACCGGTGGTTGACATGTTCGCGCCCGAGTCGCAGGCTTTTGTGGCCAACGCCATCCAGACGAATGATGAGAGCACCTATGTGCAGCAGTGCATGCGCAAGAACGGGACCTTTTTGATGTGGAAGTAAGGCCGAAAACGGTGCGCCTGGGCAATCGCGTCCTGCGCATCTCCGCCGTGCGCGACGTGACCGAGCGCCGGCAGGTCGAACTTTACCGGACGTTGTCGAATGAAGTCCTGGAAATCCTGAACCAACCGGCGGAATTTCAAGATTCGATACGTCGTGTGCTCGCGATCATCAAGACACGGACGAAGTGCGATGCCGTGGGGATTCGTTTGGAAAACAAGGAGGATTTTCCCTATTTCGCCCAGGATGGATTCTCCAACGACTTTCTTTGCAAGGAAAACACCTTGGTCACCGGCGATTCACAGGGCGGCCTTTGCCGGGGGCCTGACGGCCGGGTCAGTTTGGAATGCACATGTGGTTTGGTTGTTGCCGGGAAGACCAACCCATCGAATCCTTTGTTCACACCGGGCGGAAGCGCCTGGACCAATAATGCCTCCACATTGCTCGAATTGCCGGCGAAAGCGGATCCTCGGGTCAATCCCCGCAACCGTTGCATCCACGAGGGGTATGCATCCGTGGCGTTGGTGCCGATCCGGGCCAGGCAGCAAATCGTTGGCCTACTTCAACTCAATGACCGCCGGAAAGACCGGTTTACGCTCACCACGATCCATGCCTTGGAGGGCATCGCCGTCCATATTGGCGAGGCGTTGACACGCCGGCAGGCCGAGGAGGCGGTTCGTGAAAACGTGCGTTTGCTCCGGCAGGTGATCGACCTGGTTCCGCATCACATCTTTGCCAAGGATCGCCAGGGCCGTTTTCTTTTTCTCAATCGCGCCGCCGCCGAAGCCTGCGGGCACCAACCCCAGGAGGTGGTGGGACGTCTGGAACAAGAAATCCGCGCGGACACGTCTCATGTGGAGAAGTACCTGCGCGACGACCAGGAAGTCATCGCCAGCGGCGTGCCGAAGTCCGTTCCCGAGGAGTCGATCACCTACGCCGACGGGAGCGTTCACTATCTGCAGACCACTAAGATGCCGTTCACGCCGCCCGGCAGCGCCGAGCAAGGCATCCTGGGTGTGGCCGTGGACATCACCGAGCGCAAACGGGCGGAGGAGGCGTTGCGACTGGAGGAAGTGCGCCTCGAGACGCTCCTGCGGTTGAACCAGATGACCGAAGCCTCCCAGCAGGAACTGGCCGGGTTCTCGTTGGAGGAGGCTGTGCGGCTGACCAGCAGCCAGATTGGCTATCTGGCGTTCGTGAACGCGGAGGAGACGGAGATGACCATGTACGCCTGGTCGAAAGAGGCGATGCAACAATGTGCCGTCGCCGACCGGCCGGCCGTGTATCCGTTGACCACCGCGGGTCTTTGGGGCGAGGCGGTGCGCCAGCGCAAACCGATCATCACCAACGAGTACGCCGCGCCCAATCCGCACAAAAAAGGCACGCCGAAAGGTCACCTGCCTCTCCGACGGCACATGAACATCCCTGTCTTCGACGGGGATCGTATCGTGGCGGTGGCGGGCGTCGGCAACAAGGAGGAGCCGTACGAGGAATCCGACGTGCGCCAGATGACCCTCTTGATGCAGGGGATGTGGCGGCTCATGCAGCGCAAACGGGTCGAGGAGGAATTGCAGGAAAGCCAGACGCGGTTTGACCAGTTGGCGGAGCAGAGCCGGACCGTGATCTGGGAAGTGAACGCGCAGGGGCTTTATACCTACGTCAGCCACGTGGCCAGGGAAGCCTGGGGATACGCGCCGGAGGAGCTGGTGGGCCGGATGTGCTTTTACGACCTCCATCCTGACGAAGGGCGCAACTCCTTCAAGACAGCCATCTGCGCGGTCTTCGAACGCAAGAGCCAGGTCAAGAATCTCGAGCGCCCCTTGAAGTGCAAGGACGGAAACATCATCTGGATTTCCTCCAATGCCATGCCGTTGTTGAACAGCGACAACAGCCTGCGGGGGTATCGTGGGTCCCATACCAACATCACCCGGCGCAAACTGGCCGAGCAACGGTTGCAGGCCAGCGAAGAGCGTTACCGCGGGCTGGTGAACACCATGACGGACATTATTTTCATGGTGTCGTTGGATGGCCGGATCGACTTCATCGGGCCGCAAGTGCAGCGTTATGGGTTTACCGTGGCCGAATTGCTGCATCGGCCCATGGAGGATTTCATCCATCCGGAAGATCGCCCGAATGTGATGCGCGATTTCCAGCATATCCTGGCCACGGGCGAGGAGACGGCCAGCACCTTCCGTATCTTCACCAAGAACGGCAGCATTGTCTGGCTGGAAGAGATCGGCCGGCCCTTCCGCGATCCTGCCGGCAAGATCGTCAATATCTCGGGGATGTTCCGCGACATCACCGAACGCAAGCGGGCGGAGGAAGCGCAGCGGGAGGCCGAAGCCAAGTATCGCGCGATCTTTGAGAACGCGATGGACGGCATCTACCGGGCTTCAGCGGATGGGACCTTCCTGGCCGTCAATTCGGCCGTGGCGCGTATTCTGGGTTGCGCCACTCCGGAAGAGGTCCTGGCCACCAGCAACACGCCCCGGCAATCGTGGAAAGTGGTGCGCGAAGTGCGGGAGGAGTTCCGCCGGCAATTGCAGTCCAAAGGCGTCGTGGGAGGCTTCGAATACGAGGTGCTCCGGCAGGATGGCAGCAGCCGCTGGCTTTCCGAACAGGCGCAGGCGGTTCACGAGGCGGATGGAACCGTGCGCTTTTACGAGGGTGTGATTCGCGACATCACCGCGCACAAACAGGCCGAGGAGGAACGCGTTCGATTGTCGGCCGCCATTGAGCAGGCGGCGGAGACCATCGTGATCACCGACACCAAGGGCACCATTGTGTACGCCAACCCGGTGTTCGAAAAGAGCTCGGGCTATACCGTGGCGGAGGCTTTGGGGCAGAATCCCCGCATCCTCAAGAGCGACAAACAGGATGCCAAGTATTACCAGCAGATGTGGAGGACGCTCACGCGAGGCGAAGTCTGGCATGGACACCTCGTCAACAAACGCAAGGATGGCACGCTCTACGAGGAAGAAGTCACCATCTCACCGGTGCGCGATGCATCCGGCCGGATCGTCAATTATATCGCCCTAAAACTCGATATCACCCGCGAGACGCTGCTGGAACAACAGCTCCGCCAGTCGCAAAAGATGGAGGCCGTGGGACAATTGGCCGGCGGCGTCGCCCACGACTTCAACAACATCCTGACCGCGTTCATGATGACCCTCAGCCGGTTGCAGCGCAAGCCGGACATGGACCCTGCGATCCGGGAAGGCATGCAGGATCTGGAGACCGGAGCCACGCGCGCCTCCACGCTGACCCGCCAACTGCTCATGTTCAGCCGTCGGTCGGTTTTGAATGTTCGCAAGCTCGACTTGAACGAGGTGGTGGCGGACACGCTCAAAATGCTGCGGCATTTGCTGGGCGAACACATTGATATCCACTACGAACCGGCGGAAAAACCGCCCCTGGTCAAGGCCGATGCCGGGATGATGGAACAAGTCCTGATGAACCTCGCGGTGAACGCGCGCGACGCCATGCCGAAAGGTGGCCAGCTCACCATCCTCATTGAAACCGCCAAGGTGGGGCCGTCCCAGGCCGTGGCGCATCCCGAGCGGCACGTGGGACATTTCGTTTGCCTGTCGGTGGCGGATACCGGGTTTGGGATGGACGAAGCCACCCAGAAACGGATCTTCGAGCCGTTCTTCACCACCAAGGCGATGGGCAAGGGAACGGGTTTGGGGCTGGCCACCGTGTACGGCATCGTGACGCAGCACCACGGATGAGTGGAGGTGCAGAGCCAGCCGGGACGGGGCACCACGTTCCGTGTCTTCCTCCCGGCAATTGTCAGTGCGCCTGCGATCAAGGAGTCGGAGAAGCCGCAACCCATCCCGACGGGCCATGAGACCATTTTGTTGGTGGAGGATGAGACGGAATTGCGGAAGAATCTGGCGCACACGTTGCGCGTGTGGGGATACCGCGTGTTTGAAGCCGCCAACGGGCGGCAGGCCCTGACCTTCTGGCAGAGCCACGGCCGGGAGATTGACCTCCTGCTGACGGACGTGGTCATGCCCGAGGGCATGATGGGATTGGAACTGGTGGAGAAGCTGCGCGCGGAGAAGCCCGATCTGAAAGTCATCATCTCCAGTGGCTACAGCGCTGAAATGGCGGAACATGGAATCAAACCCGCGGCCGGTACGATCTATTTGCCCAAACCGTACAGCGCGACGGTGTTGGGACACACCGTGCGGAAATGTCTGGATGGAAAATAGGAGACGTCAATGACAGCCGTTCAAGCCAAGGTCTTGTTGGTGGATGACCATGCCATGATTCGTGCGGGCCTGCACCGCATGTTGCAGGAACAGCCGGGCATCACCGTTGTGGGGGAGGCGGCCGACTGTTCGTCGGCGATGGACCAGATCCGGGCGCACGCCCCCCAAGTCGT
>CAZAAF010000051.1:0-9232 GCA_964482575.1 uncultured Verrucomicrobiota bacterium
CCGTTCGACCACGGCACGCACGACTGGCAGTTCCGCGAGCTGCGCATCCCGCTGACCAAGCCGGCGAAGAGCGCCAACGTCTATCTCATGCTGCGCGACACCACCGGCACGGCGTGGTTCGACGATGTGATTCTCGTCGAGGACGCGGCGCAATAATCACGACGATGGCCGGGGCAGCGACTTCCAGGTCGCCGGACTTTCCGCAGGAATGTGGGCGACGTGGACGTCGCGCCCCTCCGGGGAATCGACATCCGGCACAACGGGACGCAAACTGGCCCGCTAATTCCCGTCGCGTGCGAGAGGCGTGAACGTCACGAGTCGGCTTCCGCCAGTGCATCCCGCCTGGCCGATATACTGAACCGCCGACTCGGAGAGTTGATCCGCGCAGGCCTTGTGCGTATGCCCGGCCAGGACGGCCACCAGGTTTCCCGGCCGGCCGACGCGGTCCACAAAATCCCTGGTGGATTTCAGGTTCCCGTCCCGGGACCATCGTTCCCGGCGTTCGATGGCGAAGCCGCGATCCGCCTCCCACCCCCACGCCGGATGGCCGCAGCAATCCGAAGGGTTGGCGCCGGCATGGGCCGGTGTGTACACGGGAATGTGCATCAACAGGACGGTCGGCAAACCGCGGGCGATCTCCTTCTCATAAAACGCGAGTTGTCCCGCCGACACTTGATAGGTGGAGTTGTCGATCATCACGAAATTGATGCCGCCGATCTGGACCGAAGACGCCATGGGATCACGCCCCGCGTAGAGCGGCAACAACCTCTCCCGGGTCCAGTGAGCGCGCAGGGCATCATCGCTGCCCGGCAGGCCTTCGTAATGCCAATCGTGGTTGCCGGCAATGTACAGCCAGCGGATGCCGGTGTCATCGAGGGCCTTGCGGATGAACCGCACGCTGGAGGCGGAGGGATTGTTGACGATGTCCCCCGTCAACGCCACGAGGTCCACGTGCCGGTCTTTGGCCATCGCCAGCAGGTCGAGGAAATGCGCCATCGGCAGGGCCTTCTTCCCGGTGCGCCAATGAACCCTCTCGCTGCCGTAGGCCTTGTCCATCCGGGAACCGTAGGACGGGTCGGACGCCTCGCCTGCATCGGCCACCGTGACGTGGGAATCCGTGATGTGGAGAAGCGTCAACGGTTTGGCGAGCCCGGCAACCTGGAGGGTCGCGGTGTCCGCGGTGGAACAGTGCCGGACTGCGAGGGCCTTTCCAACCGGGTCTGCCCCGCCGGCGACGCGCGCGGCCAGGAACCAGCCCAATGCGACGGTGCCTGCGATTTGGAGAACGGTGCGTCTGTTCATTTTATGCCGGGTCGAAATTCGGAATCTTCATCTGCTCGCCACCCTTGAGCGCAGACTGGTGCGCCACAATGCCGGGGGCGGTGTAGGCGACGGCTTCATACACGTTCACGGCAGGCTGGCGGTTGCGGACGAGCGAGTCAATGAATTCGTGCGTGAGGAACGTGTGCGAGCCATCGTGGCCGCTGGTGTGGCGCAATGGCTCCGGCAGCAGGTCGGTCTTCCACCACGCCGGCTGGTCGTATTTCTCGAACGCCGCGAGCTGGCGCTCGAAGCCGCCGAGTTCCTTCTCCTTCTGGCCGCTGGCGCGGACGATGACCGGGCCGAGGCCGTTCGGGTGCGGGCAAAAGAAGCTCATCTTGTCGCCATACCACTGGGCGCGTTCGCCGCCGCGATGCGCGCCCTTCCAATAAACGGCCACGCGGAACGGATGGCCCTTGTTGGTTTTGAAGAACGCCGTCTCATTCCAGAACGGGTTCTTATAGACATTGTCCTTCACGATCGGATCGTCGTCACCCCACCCCAGGCAGCTCACCTCCGTGAGCCGCTCGCCGGTAATGCTCACCAGATGCGCCGTGCAGTGCGTCGGGTAATGCATCGGCGGCAACCCGTGCCGCCACGTGCGCTGCCCTTTCTCAAAGTAGAGCGATTCCAGTCCGGCGTGGTGATACTCCGATTCCGTGAAGAAGATATCGCCGAACCTCCCCTCCTTGAAGAACTTCCGCGCCGAGAGGGTGGGCTGCTGGAAGTAACTCGTCTCGGCCATCATGTAGGTCAGGCCGGTCTGCTTCACGGTGTCCACAAGCAACCGGCATTCCTCCAGCGTCATCGCCGCCGGCACGGCGCAGAGCGCGTGTTTGCCGGCGCGCAACGCCGCCGTGACGTGCCGGACATGGTCGGGCGCGGGCGTGAAGATCGCCACCGCCTCGATGGCCTTGTCGAGGATCAGTTTCTCCAGCGACTCGTAGGCCTTCTCGCAACGATACGTCTTCTGGAGCGCGGCGCGGCGGTCGGGACGCAGGTCGCTGACCGCCTCGACGATGCAGTTCGGGTGCTCGTGGAACTGGAAGCCGAGGCCGAAGCGCCCGCCAACAATGCCAATGCGGATTTTGCGCTCGACGCCCTGGGCGAACGCGGGTGCGGGAATCACACCGGCCGCGGCGGCGGCGCCGAGGGTGGCGATGAAGTCGCGGCGGCTGGACGACGTTGCGGGGACGGTCTCATGGAAGTCGGGGTTGGCGTTCATGGCAGTCATGTTTATCTGGAAAGCGGCGGTTCGGACATGGATAATGATTCCCGGTTTCATGGATTTTTTCAACCATGCGATGGCAACCCTATCACCATGACTGGCCGCTCCTGCTGGAGGGAGGTTTCGGGCTGCAGGTCCACTGGTTCGGCCGGTACGCCGGCTACCCCGGCTGGCACGTCGGGCGCGAACGGCTCGCCGCCAACATGGTGGCGTTTTTCTTCGTGGAACGCTCCGCGTGCTGGTGCGAATTGAACGGGACGCGGCTGGATTTGAAGGCGGGCGACCTGCTGATCGTCCGGTGTGCGGATGAATTCGAGTTCGGCCATGACCGGCGGCGTCCGCACTCGAGCCTCAGCGCCTGTCTCGCCGTATCCCAGGGCAGCGAACCCAACATCCTGTTGCAGCGCGCCATGCCCCGGCAGATGCGCTGGCCGGACCCGGCCCGCTATGTGGCCGAGTTTGAAGAAGTGATGGCCACCATGGCGAAGCGCCGGCGGGGACGCGAGTTCTTCGCGTCGGGCGCGGTGCTGCACTGGCTCGGGTACCTTCTCTCCCATCTCCGCGCGCCGCTGCGCTCCGGCCGGGAGGCGTCCGCCGGGCGGGAAATGGTGGACCGCATCCTGCGCGCGCAGCAATGGGCGACGGACCACGTGCGCGAGGTGGTGACGCTGCCCGCGTGGGCGCGCGCCGCGGGCATGCACCCGGTGTATTTCGGGCGCGTCTTCAAACGGGAGACGGGCCAGCGGCCGATGCAGTGGATCAACGAGCGACGGCTGCAGATGGCCCTGCGGCAGCTCACCCACACGTCGCGAAGCGTCGCGGAGATTGCCGAGGACTGCGGGTTCGCGTGTCCGTTCTATTTCTCGCGCGTCTTCCGCCGCCGGTTCGGGCGCGCGCCGTCGCGGCTGCGCAAGCCCGCCGCGTAGGCCGGCTCAGGGTTTGGACACGGGCGGTTGATACGCCGGCGCATGGGCGCCCAGGACGGTGGTGCTCCTGACGTGATTGGGCAGGCAGGAATCCAGCGCGCCCTGCCACCATGAGACAGCCAGCACGAGAAGGATCGCGAGGGTCGCGTACAATTTCCACGGCCGCTTCTTTTCGGCAAACGGGTCCACCAGGTCGCGCAACGCACCGACTGGCAGCGCGGGTATTTTGGTGAGCGAGGTCCCGAAGGGCACGTTGATCTTCGCCTTGGCATTCAAGGCCCAGCCGTTGGCGTCCAGGATGGGGCCGAGATTGCGTTTCCGCAGTTTGAGCCACGCGATGATCATGGACGGAATGGAAACGGTGAGCAGGATGCCCGCGACGGCCAGCGGCATCTGCCAGAGCGGCAGCCGGGCAAAGGCCGCGAAGATGCCGCCGAGGGCGGCGAGCAGCGTGCTCAGGACAAGGCCGATGGCCGCCAACATGCCGGGATCCACTTTCTTCGGCGGCGGTGGCGGCGGTGGCGGCGGAACGTCACCGGTGGTCGCGGCGGTGTGCAACTGGGTGGTGGCGGATTCGCCCGCCGCGGCGGCGCGTTTGGCGATGTTCTCCTCGATCAGGCGGAGGCATTTCTTGTAGGGCGCCCAGAACGCCTGCCGGATGCTGATGGGGTTGTCCAGAATCCGGGTGATGGTGGCATCCCAGTCGCGGCCCTTGCGGTCGTAGAAAATCCCGTTGCGGCCGACCATGAGATTGTCCGAATCGCCGCCGGTGAAGGCGGCGACGATCTGCATTTTTTCGCCCGTGCCCCGGCGCACGCAATCGCAGTAGGCCAGGTACGTCCCGGCGAGCGCGGCCATCGCGGCGTGCTTGTCGGCATTCTCGACCGTGAGACAGAGATCGCAACTCCGCTGGTCGAGGAAAAGCGTGCCGGCCTGGAAGATGGCCTTCTCCTTGCGACCGTAAAAATCCGTGAACGACACGAAGTTGTTGCAGAGGCGGAAAAGGTTCTGGTGATACCGCACGAGGCGCTCGACGTCCGCAATGCTATTCGCCTCGGGTTCGTGCGCCTTGTCCTTCGCGATGAGCGCGGCGATGGTCTCCTTCGTCCGGCCCGCGAGGATTTCGCGCACCCGCTTGAGACCGAGTTTCTCGACCGATGCGCCGGTCCGGGCGGCCATCCAGATCTCATAGGGAGCGAGCCGGGCGAGCAACGCGCTCCAGTCGGCTTCGGTCAACGCGGACCTGTCCCCCAACAGCGGCTGGACGGCCGCCGTGCGCAAGGCCGCGATGGCCTCCGCCCACGCCGGGTTCAAGCCGTCCTTCAACGGCAGCGGTTTGCCGGCTTCGATGCGGGCCAGCGGAAAGGCGGCGACCTCCGCCGCGTTGATGGTCAAGTCCTTTGCCGCCAGGGCGGCATACTCCTTCTCGTCGCGGTTCAACGCGCCCACCGCGCGCGGGTCGAAGGCCGCCAGCTTGCATCGGGCAAAGTAGTCGTCCACCTTCGTCCGGACCGCCTTTACCGCCGCGGCGGCCGTCGCCGTCGCGTCGCCAGCCGGCAGAATGCCCTCCCCGCTCTCCGCCCGGGCCCACCAACCGGCATAGGCCTGCGCCTCGGAGAAAAACCGGTCGAGGGTCGCCTGGCTCACCCCGGGCTCGCCGCCGCGGTCCGTCTCCGCGCCGAGACAGGCGAGGATGTCGGCGATGACGGCCCGGGTGTCGTCGTCGCCCGCTGCGCTGGCGGGCACGATGCCGTCGCCATTGAAATGCGTCCGGGCAAAAATCCGCGTTGTGTCCGCGGTGTCCCCGGTGGTGATGGCGGTGGCTTCCGATTTGCCGAGATTGGCGAGGATGTGCCTCGCCGAGGCGAGCAGGCGTTTGCCTTCGGGCGTGGCGTCGTTGATCGCGTCCAGCGGCAGCGACGGCGATCCCTTCAGCAGATCATCCGGATTCTTCAGCAGGGCGGTCGCCCATTGGGCCGCGGCAATCAGCTCCGGCGCGCGGATGCGGCCGTCCTTGTCCGTGTCAATCAACGCGAACGTCGCCGCGTCAAATTCCAGGCCGGTCGTGGGACAGGCCAGCGCGATCCAGAGCTTCTGGTCAAGCTGGTCGAGATGGGCGATGTCGGCGCCCGACTCGATCTTGACCTGGTCGAATCCCCCGGCGCGAAAGAATTTCCAGGGGTGGCCACTGCTGGCCTTCAAGAATCCGGCTGCCATTGGTATGGGCTTCATGTGCTGCCATTTGTAGCCCGCGCCGCGGCGGACACAAGCGCAAAGACAGCCGCGACGCAGCGGGCGCGAGGGCGCACCGGCAGGTTTTCACGCGAAGCCGTGAATGTCGTTTTGCATTCGGGCGGGAAAATGGTACGATGAGATGGAGATTCCAAGACAACATCGAACACACGGAGATTCCATACCATGAAAGCGTTGAAAATCCTGTTGAAGATCGTGCTGGCCCTGGTGCTCCTCGTCGTTCTGGCTGCGGCGGGTGGCGTTTGGTACCTGAACAGCTACCTGCAAACGCCCGAGTTCAAACAACTGGTGCTGAAGCAGGGGCGCGACGCGCTGGGCATGGACCTCAAGATCACGGACCTCAAGGTGTCCATCTTCAGCGGTGTGCAGCTCAAAGGGATCGTCATCGGCAATCCGCAGTGATTCGCCGGCGACCTGCTGACGGCGGATGAATTTGTGCTGAGCTACGACCTCATGCCGCTGCTGAATCGCCGCGTCCAGGTCCAGCAGTTGTCGGCCACCAAACCGGTGATAACGCTCTTGCGCAACGACAAGGGCGAATGGAACTATGACAAGATCGGAGCCCCGGCAGGCGGCGCCGCGGCGGCACCCGCGACATCCCCTGCTGCCAAAGCCGAAGCCAAACCGGCCTCCAAGCCGGCGGCGGGCGGTTCGGGAACGCCCGACCTGGATGTGGTGTTGTCGAAGCTGGCGGTGAACGACGGCACGGTCACGCTGCTCGGCGACAAGAACAAGGCATTGACGAAAGTCCAGGGACTGAATTTCGACAGCGCCATCAGCCTTATCGGCGGCAAGTTCAACGGCACCGGCCGCGCCCGGATCGGCACGCTCGCCATCGCCGAATCGCTGTTCGTAAGGCAGCTCGATTCCCCCATCGCCATGTCGGCGTCGGAAGTCAAACTCTCCCCGGCCACGGGCAAGCTGGCCGACGGCGACGTGACGTGCGACCTGACGCTGCAACTGGCCGGCGGCTTCAAGTACATCATGAACCTGCAGGCCAAAAACAGCGACGTGGCCACGCTATTGAAGGAAGCGGGCGTGAAGGAGGTCCTCACCGGCAAGCTGCAGGGCACCACCGCCGTCGAGGGCACGGGCGGGCTGCCGACCATCAAGGGCAAGGGCCGGTTTGAAATCACCAACGGCCAGCTCATGCAGATCCCGCTGCTGGGCACGCTGGCCACATTGTTGCAGGTCAGCGAACTGAAGGAGATCAAGTTTGACGAGTGTGTCCTGGAATACACGCTGGCCAACAGCGTGCTGGAAACGCCGGTCATCAAACTGATGTCCTCCGGCATCCAGCTCACCGGCAAAGGCGTCGTCGCGCTGGCGGACAACTCGCTGAACCACGACATGACGCTGGCGTTGAAGAAGACGATGCTTTCCAAGATCCCCTCGGAACTGCAATCGGCCTTCAAGGACCGCGGCGACGGTTTCCTGGCGATCGACTTCCACGTCTCCGGCCCGTACGACTCGCCGAAGACCGACCTCGCGCAGGGACTTATCAAGAACGCCGTGAAGGACCAAATCCAGCAACGGCTCTTCAAGTTCCTGAAGTAGGCCCGCGTCCGCGCGCGCCGTCCGTCAATCTCCTGCCGCGCTTCTCCAGCGCTGGCGGCGACTACTTGCTGCCACCGAGCAGGTTGCCCAGCGCCTTGGTGGCCTGCGACTTGGCGGCGTCGGTCGCGTTGTTGACCGCGGTTTTGGCCATCGCGTCCTGGGCCTGTTTCATCAGGTTGTCCACCAGGGCTTTGTTCTCCGGGGACAGGGCCTGACCGGCGAGCGACTGCAGGGAGGTGAGCGCGTCGGCATATTTCTTGTCAGCCATCAACGCCTGGGCTTTTTCGATGGCGCTCTTGGCCATGTCCGTGACCTGCGTCGTCACGCTCGGGGCCGCCGCAGGCGCGGGCGCGGGAGCGGGCGCAGGTTTGGCTTCCACCGCCTTGGGTGCTTCGACCGCAGGCTTGGGAGCCTCGGTCTGGGCGGGCGGCGCGGCTTCCTCTTTCTTGCCGCACGAGACGGCCAAGGCGAACACTCCACAAACGACAAATCCTGCGATCCACTTGCTGTGCATGATGATTCTCCTGTGTTGGGTTGTTTGGGACGCAAACACAATACGTCATCCTCCCCGTTTGCGCAAGTCGGCGACCCAATCCATGCCTGAACTCTCCGCCCACATCCCCATGTTTGGTTTGCCATCCCCCGGCGTGACGCGCTAAACAGGACCCACATGAACATCCGTCATTGGCCCCTTCTCGTCCTGCTGCCGCTCACGCTGGCTTCATCCCATGCCGCCACCGCACCGTGGCTGGAAACCCGCTATCTGGCCGGCGGCGGCTGGTGGCCGTTGCGCGTGCCAGTCACCATTGAAAACCCCGGCGACGCAGCCGTGGCGGGCGAGCCGGTGACCGTGAGCGCGGCGGTGCTGGCGGGACAACGCGTCGAATCGCTGCGCGTCTGCAACGCGGAAGGCCAGCCGCTGTTGTTCGCCGTGGCCAAGGCCAACGGCGAAGCCAGACGGAGCGGCAGCATCGCCGCGGACGACCGGATCACGATTCCGGCGGAATGCCCGGCGAAAGGCACCGCGACGGTCTTTCTCTACGCAGGCAACGAGGCAGCGTGGGCGGTGCCGGATTATCTGGGAACCGGTTTCGTGAACGGCGGTTTCGAATCCGGCGACGGCACCCCCGCCGGATGGACCACGCACACCACGGATGAGCACCATCGCGCCACGTGGGAGAAGACCGGCGGCCGCAGCAGGCGGTGCGTGAAAGTGGAGGTGGATGCGGACGCGGCCCCATCATGGGTGCAATGGGCCCAGGACAACATTCCCGTGACGCCGGGCCACACCTACAAGGTCCGCGGATGGGTGCGGGGCGAGAACGTGACGGGACGCGCCGGCTGGTATGTGCATGTCAACGGCGACAAGCCGCAACTCCTCAACCTGACGCTGGGCGCGGCCAGCGGGACTTTTGACTGGAAGGAAATGAGCGCCACCTTCACCGCCCCGGCGGGGGCCAGGACGGCGACTGTCGGCACGATGTTACACGGCACCGGCCGGGCCTGGTTCGATGACGCACAGTTCGAGGCGGCCAGCGGCGGCAACAACCTGCGTGCGACCGTCGGCAGCGTTGAGCGGTTGACGCTCGCCACGTCCGAACGGAAGCCACCGGCGTGTTCGCGTCCGTGGCCGTGCTGTGCCGTGGTGCGCGTGTACAATTTCTCTGACGAACCAGTCACGGGCGTGCTGATCCACGCGAACCTGCGTCCGGCGCTGGCCAAGGTGCGCTCGGTGCCGGCCCAGGCCGCGCTGCGCGTCGTGGAGGCCGCCACCGGCGTGGAATCCGCCACCTGCATCCGGCGCGGGAGCGAGCTGTTGTTCGACGCCTCGCTGCCCGCGAAATCGCAGCGGGAGTACGCGGTCTATTTCAGCGCCACGCAGCGCGATGCCACCAATGCGTTTGCGCGCGCCTACGAAAAACTGCTGGGCAACCCCATCAATCTCGCG
>CAZAAF010000051.1:9242-13820 GCA_964482575.1 uncultured Verrucomicrobiota bacterium
CACCTGGTTGCGCACGGTCAGATTCGCGCCCAACGGCAGCTTCGAGTCGGGCACGGAAACGCCGGACGGATGGCAGGCCACCGGCAAGGGCGGCGGGATCAGCCCGGACGCGCTGTTCGGCCGGCGCAGTGCGCTCTACGCCGTGCTCCCCGACACCAAAAACACGTGGGTCGGCTGGCGGTCGCAACCGATTCCCGTCAAGGCCGGCGCGACCTATTTCTACGGCGGCTTCCTGAAGGGCCACGGGCTGACGGGCAGCACCGTCATGTACGCGCACCAGTTGAACAAAAACGGCAGGATCGTCTCGAGCGGCGGCTACGCCGGCACGCACCCGGCCGTCAGCGGCGACAGCGACTGGACGTTCAGTTCGACGCTGATCCATACGCCGCCGGATGCCGCCTCCATCCAACTGCACCTGACCATGAACGAGCGCGGCACGGCGTCGCAGGAGGGCGTGGTGTTGTCGGATGCCAACGCGCTGCAAGCGCACGCGGACCAGAAGGGCCGCGCCTCGCTGCAGCATGACGGCATCCTCCTGTGCCGGGTCCTGTCGGGCGAGGTCGTTGATTTCACCAGCAACGATACGAGCCGCGGCAGCCAGCCCTCGCTGTTGGTATGGGAGGTGAATCCGCTCGTGAAAGTGTTTCGCGATTCCCTGCCGGGCAAGCCGGTGAAATCCGTGGCGGTGGAATGCGCGCGCAACGAATACGAGCCGTTCCAGCTCGTGCTGCGCAGCCCCAACGGCCTGGGATGCGCCGAGGTGACCATCTCACCGCTGAAAAACAGCCAGGGCGCCACGCTGCCCCCCGTGAAGGTGGAACAGGTCGGCTATGTCCCCATCGACTGGCCGAGCGGCTACTTCCAGACGGACGTGCCGGCGTGGCATCAGAAAGTGCCGGTCGGCCACGGCGCGACGGACGGCTGGGCGGACTGGTGGCCGGACCCGCTGGAGCCGAACGGAAGGTTTGTCGTTTACGATAATAAGGCCCAGCCGTTCTGGTTCACCGTGCATGTACCGCGCGAGGCAGCTCCCGGGGACTATCGGGGCACTGTCACGATTCGCAATTTCGAGGAAACGCTGGCCACGGTGCCGGTACGCGTGAAGGTGCTGCCATTCGCGTTGCCGGAACAAACGAAGCTGAAGGTCATCTTTGATTTCCGCAGCGGTCCCGGCGGCGATTTCAACGCCGGCATCCGCGCGGCGGAGGGCCATCGCGCCTGGTACCGTCTCATGGCGGACCACCGGATGGGCACGGACCATATCGCGCCGTCGCCGAAGTTCAATCTCAAGGACGGCAAGGTGACGATGGATGCCACGGCGTTCGACGAAGTGGCGCACTATTGCTTCGACGAACTGAAGATGCAGGTCTGCTACACGCCGGAGTTCTTCTACGCGTTCGGCTGGGCCTACACGCCCAAGAAGATTTTCGGGCTGGAGCCGTTCACGCCGGCTTATAACGATGCGTTGAAACAGGCGTACCGGCTCTTCACCGACCACGTCAGACAAAAGGGCTGGCACGACAAGTTCGTTTATTACATCTCCGACGAACCGCACTTCGATCATCCGTTCGTCATCGAGCAGATGAAGAAACTCTGTGCGCTGATCCACGAGGTGGACACGGAGATTCCCATCTACTCGAGCACGTGGCGGCACGTGCCGGCATGGGACGAATCGCTCGACCTGTGGGGCGCCGGCCAGTACGGCTGTTTCCCGGTACCGCAAATCGAGCGCCTGTCGAAGGCGGGCAAACACTTCCTGTTCACCTGCGACGGGCAGATGGCCACGGACACGCCGCTGCTGGCAACGGAGCGGATGCTCCCCTACTACTGCCTGAAATACGGCGTCAGCGGTTTCGAGTTCTGGGGCCTGTCGTGGTGGACGTACAATCCGTGGGAGTTCGGCTGGCACACGTTCATCAACCAGAGCGACGACGGCAAGAAGCATTATTGGGTCCGGTATCCGAACGGCGACGGTTTCCTAACGTATCCCGGCGCGGATGTCGACGTGGACGGGCCGGTAAGCAGCATCCGGCTGGAACAAATCCGCGAAGGCCTGGAGGATTACGAAGCCATGGCGCTGCTGGCGGATCTGGCGGCGAAAGCCAAAGCGCAGGGCAAATCCACCGCCGCCGCCGACCGCGCGTTACAGATGGCCCGCGACCTGGTGACGATTCCCAACGCCGGCGGCCTGCGCTCGTCGGAAATCCTGGCGGACCCCGACCGCATTCCCGCCATTCGCAAGGCAGTGAACGCCGCCATCGTGCAGCTCGGCGGGAAGTGAGACAGGGCGGACCTCAACGCAGAGGCGCAGAGGACGCAGCGTTTCGCGGAATTTCGGCGGAAAGCAGGACAGGCGTCTTGCCCATCCACCGGTGCGATCACCGTCGTTTGACTTTCGGCAAAATCATCGTTGGCAACATCATGATTTTGCCAACGTATGAGTTTGCCCTTTACGCCTCCTTGGGGAAGATGCCGCGGAGGAACTGGAGATTGGCCTTGTAGCTGTCGAGCATCTTCGCGCCCTTCGGGACGGCGCCTTCGATGTGCATCCAGCCCGAGTAGCCGATGTCATCGATCGCCTGCCGGACCTTCTTGAAATCCACCTTCCCCTGCCCCAGCAGCGAGCCGTTCTCCTTCATGTGAAACTCGGCAATGTGCTTCGCACCAAGCCAGCGGATTTCCTTGTAGATGTCGTAGCCGCGGTCGTTCGAGTTGCACACGTCATAATAGACCTGCACCGCCGGCGAACCGACGCGCTGGATGATGTCCATGTGCGCCTCGGCGCTGAGCCAGCTCTCGATGGCAAGAATGACGCCGGCCTTCTCCGCCTTGGGCGCCACTTCCTTGAGTCGTTTGACCACCTCGTCGGTGCCGGGCTTGTCGTCGCGCAGATCGCCCTTGCCGAAGAACGCCAGCAGCACCACTTTGACCCCGAGCGCCTTCATCACGTCCACGGAGTCGCTGACCCACTCGATGGGACGCGGGTCGCTCTTGTAGGGAATGCTGTTCATCTCACCGATGGCCAGCGAGGCGATCTCGACCCCGGTGGCTTTGGCGACGTCCTTGTACTGCTGCCGCATCTCCGGCTGGCGCAGATGCATGTTGTTGGCGAGATTGCCGAGGCTCACCTGCACGCCGTCGAGCCCGATCTCCTTCGCCACCTCGAACGCCAGGGGCGAACTCCCCTTGCCGATGGACCAGTCGCACGCGCCGATCTTGAACGGCCGCTTCCGCGGCGCGGCCAGCAAGGGCGCCAGCGGCGACGTCAGCGCCAGTGCGGCGGCACGGGTGATCCATTCACGGCGGGTCAGGGAAAAATGGTGTCGGCTCATGGTCGGTTCCTTTCGTTCATCGGCGGCGTTTTCATCGCACGATTCCCGGCCCGACGGAAAGCGGAAAATGAAGGCCGGTCCAACCCCGGACCGGCGCCATCCCTCAGGCGTTCGCCCTGAGGAACTTCTCGATCTCCTTCCGCGTCGGCGCGGACGGCTGCGCCCCGAGCCTGGTGACGGAGAGCGCGGCGGCGGCGTTGGCGAAGCGGACGGCAACCGGCAGCGGCTTGCCTTCGGCCAGCGCCACGGAAAGCGCCCCGTTGAAAATGTCGCCCGCGGCGGTGGTGTCCACGGCCTTCACCCTGAATCCGGGAACGAGCTGTTTGCCCGTCGCATCGGCCACAAACGCGCCGCGCGGGCCGAGTGTGAGGATGACCGTCGGCACACCGCGTGACCGCAGCTTGTCGGCGGCTTTCGCCGCGCCGGTTTCATCGTCCACTTTGATGCCCGTGAGCAGTTCCGCCTCGGTTTCGTTGGGCGTGAGGATGGAGACGAGTCTCAGCAACGAATCCGGCAGTGGGCGGGCGGGCGCCGGATTGAGGATGACGCGCACGCCGGCTCTCGCCGCGAGGGCCGCGGCGGCCTCGATGGTCTCCAGCGGCGTTTCGAGCTGCATCACCACCACGGCGGCGGAGCGGATGGCTTTCGCCGCCCTTTTCACGTCGGCGGACATCAGTTTCGCGTTCGCGCCGCCGGCCACGGCGATGCTGTTCTCGCCGTCTTTCGCGACGAAGATGAGTGCCACACCCGACGGCGCGGTCTTGTCGCGAAGGACGTGGTCCACACAAATGCCATCACGCTGGAAACCCGCCACCGCCTGGTCGCCGAACATGTCCCGCCCCACACGCGCGACGAAGGTGACGTTCCCGCCCGCCCGCGCCGCGCCGACGGCCTGGTTGGCGCCCTTGCCACCCGCGGCGGTGGAGAACTCGCCACCGAGGATGGTCTCGCCCGGCCGCGGGATGCGGTCGAGCTGGATGATCATGTCCGTGTTGGAACTGCCGACGACGACGATGGAAGCGTTCATGATGAGTGACGAGTGACGAGTTATCAGAGTTTCGACGCAATCAACACCGCGAGACCGATGAAATAAAACAGGAACATGGCGCCGAGCAGCTTGCCGGTGCCGGCGGGCGCGCCCTTGAATTCCTTCCAGATGAACACGCCCCAGAACGCGCCGACCATCGTCGCACCCTGGCCGAGGCCGTAGGAGAGCGCGGGACCAGCGGTGGTGGAGGCGATGATG
>CAZAAF010000052.1:0-13815 GCA_964482575.1 uncultured Verrucomicrobiota bacterium
GTGGTGACCTTTGGCCCCGGCACGCTGGCGCACGCGCACTCCGACCAGGAACAACTCGATCTGGATGAAGCGCGCGCGGCCGTGGAATTTCTGGCTCTGTTTCTTCTGAAGCAAACCGGCACTCTCTGAGAAAGGAAAACGACATCATGAAAAACAAATTGCGTCTTGGCATCATCGGTGCGGGCTCCGTGGTCCGCGAAATCTATCAATATCTCTACTTCCGCAGCAGCTACTCGCCGCTGCTGGAGATCTGTGCGGTCGCCGATCCGAACGAACAATACCGGAACTGGTTCGGCGATCTTGCCGGACTGCCGACCAACCGGCGGTTCAGTGACTACAAGGAGCTGATCGCAACAACCGAACTCGACGCGGTGCAGATCAACACGCCCGATCATCTGCATTGCGCGCCGACAGTGGCGGCGTTGAACGCCGGCCTCGACGTCGTCGTGCCGAAGCCGACGGCGGCGACGCTCAAGGATGCGCACATGATGATCGAGACGGCGAAGAAGACCGGCCGCTTCCTGGGCATCGACTTCCACAAGCGCGAAGACCCGCGCATCAAGGAGGCCGAGGCGCGTTTCCAGAACGGCCGCTACGGTCAGTTCCAGGCTGCCGTGTTCTACATGCTCGACAAGCTCATGGTCGCCGACCCGAATCACTCGCCTCGCTTTTTTGCGTCGCCCGACTTTGCGGAGAAAAACACGCCGGCATCGTTCCTGACCGTGCACATGGCGGACGCGCTGATGAAGATCGTCAACCTCACCCCGGTGCAGGTGCGCGCCGTCGGCTACTCACAGAAACTGCCGTCGCTGAAGCCCATTGCGGTGAAAGGCTACGATCTCGTGGACACGGAGATCCTGTTCAGCACCGGCGCCATCGCGCACATCCTCACCGGTTGGGCACTGCCCAACTCCGCCTGGTCCACCACCGTGCAGTCCAGCCGCATCATCTGTTCCGACGGCCTGATTGATCTCGGCCTTGACCAGCCCGGCTTGCGCGAGATTCACCCCGATGGCATCATCGAGGTCAACCCGCTCTTCAAGAACTTCGAGAAGGACAAGAGCGTGACCGGCTACGGCATCAGCAGTCCCGGCCGGTTCTACCAGCAGATTCTGGCGTTGCGGAACGGCAAGCTTTCCGAAGCCGAACGCGAGGCAATGAACAGCCCCATCACGCTGGGTTTCTACACGACACTGGTGTTGGAGGCCGCGGAAAAGAGTCTCGTCGAGGGCGAGAAGATGGCCACTGGCGCAACCATTGGATCAACCGTTGACTTGCGGAAACTTTGCGCGGCACAGCTCGGCACCAAGGCCGCCAAGCAATACCAGTTGGGTTGAGCCCCGTCGGGCGGGTGGCCGCCCTCTATTTGCCGGTGTCTTCCGTTGTGGACTGCGCGGCCAGTCGGGCCACGATGTCCATGACCAGATGCGCGGAGTTCCTGGCCGCCAGCGCCATGAACGCGTCGATGTCCTGAAGCGCGTTGGCGTCTGCTTTGTCGCTGATGCTGCGGATGATCAACCACGGCACCCGGAGGTCGCAACACACCTGCGCCACTGCCGCGCCCTCCATCTCCACGGCATCCGCGCCCAGCGTCTTGCGCAACTGCCCCTTTTTTGCCGGCGACGCCACAAAAATATCGCCTGTGACGACAACGCCCTTGATGATATGCGGATGCCGCTTGCCCTCGCTGGTGTTGATGTCCGCGAGCTGGATGGACTTGCCGGAAGCTTCCGCCAGCGCCATCAAGCGGGCGTCCGTTTCCAGAAGAACCGGATTCCGATACCACGTAACGGCACTCTTCGTGCCGCGCACCTCCATGCCCTCGCTCGTGAGCACGCCAAAATCATGTTGTCCTGTCTTCGCTGCCATGACGATGTCGCCCGGGTGCAAGTCGGAGTTGATCCCACCGGCAATACCGCTAAAAATGACCTCACTGGGATGATAGCGCTGGATGAGCAGCGACGTGACCATGGCGGCGTTGACCTTGCCAACACCGCTGCGACAAACAATCACGCGACGTCCCTTCATCCTGCCGCTGGCAAAATGAATACCAAGAATCTCCTCCTCCCTGGGATCGGTGAGTGCCTGATGCAACAGCACCACCTCATCATCGAATGCACCGAGAATGCAAGTGAGTGGCGCAGTCGCCGGTTCCCCCGCTTTCGCGGGGCCCACTGGACAGACACAAGCAACGACGACCAGTGCAACAACAGCCAGACAAATCGTTTTTCGCATACGTTAATCCGTCAATGAACACCTCACGGCGATTTTAACAAACGCTGGAGTTCCGCCTCAAGTGCCTTGCGCGTTGCCTCATTGAGTTCGGTCTAGTCCTTCAGAATCTCACGCAGCGTTGCGATGGCATCCGACAGTGTTTCACCGCGCATCATCTCGGCCAGAATTGTCCGCATCCGGTCGTAGGCAGCCTGCGCCTGTTCGAACGCCGGCCCCAGCGGCGCACTCACCCCCGGTGTCACGGCACCGAGTTGCATCACGACCGGCCCAAGCAACTGTCGGCTGACATCGGCCAGAGGCTCGATAACGCGCATCCGCAGCCGTTCCTGTTCGACGGGCGTGCTGACGCGGTTGTTTTGCATTTCCTCGAGAATCCGGCGAAACAACTCCGACATCGTTTGGGAGCCGTTGCCGGCCTCGCGCTCGTCGGCCACCAGCGGCGGGATCTGAGCCAGCCCAGGGGCCCGCCCCGCAGCCACGCCCTCGCGAATCGTCCGCATGGCATCGAGCGTCTCACGATGCTTGCGAACCAGCCGTTCAAATTCAGCACGGTATTCCTTCTGTCGGCGGTTCAGGTCCGCCATCAGTTCCGTCGCATTCACCACGCGCAACGCCAACGTCTGGCTCGTGCCACGACCCGGCGGCGTCGCCGCGTCCACCGCCCCGGCACGAAGGTTCAGAACCGAGCCTTCGGCAATCCGCAGGTTCCCGACCGCCAGCCGCGTCTCCAGATGAACCTCGGCGCTGCCCAGCGCCGGGCTGGCCAGTGGCTGGCTCTGCCACTGTGTGTTGTTGGTGGAAGTCTCCAGACTTAGAGTGGTCACGCCAAAGTCGTCACTGGCCTCCACCGCGAGCGGCAACGTCGCCACCGGCGTGATTTTGTCCCCGATGCCGCTCACCTTGAGCCGCGTCAACGGCGGACGGTCCGGCTGCGAATCCAGCGAGAAACCGAGCGCCGGATTTGCCCGCAATCCCTCCATGTCTTCAATGGCGATTTGAACCCGTCCACTCTCTTCAACAACAACCTGCGCGGACACATTGGTGCCGGCATCCACCCTCGCCTCCGACAAAAACGGGGTGGATGGTTGGGATTTCGGGGTCCCCTTCGATTTGGAGACCGGAGCCTGAAGCGTCGCATAACGCAGCGGTCGCGTGCTCGTGGCGCGCAATTCGAGCCGTGTCCCCACAACCGCCTCAACCGCGCCATCGCTCGGCCCGATTTCGCGCGGCGGCTGCCGTGTATAGGCCGGGTAGATGAGTTTCATCCGCACATTGCGCAACATCGGCGGATCCACAACCTCGACCCGCAGGTCGCCCGTCGCGCCATCGCCACCGTAAGCATGGAAGCGAAAACTCTCGACAACGGCATCGAACTGTCTCGTGAACCGGCTTGCGCCGGATCGGGAGAGGTTTTCGCGAAACCGTCCGGCGTGTTCGTAATCCAACACCAGTTTCACCGTTTCTGGAATCCGCCGGCCCGAGGCATTGATGATGATGCCGAAGGGCGCACCACGCACAACGCGAACCGAGCCTGCAGGAAAACCGACCACATCGAGCCTCGTGGCGCGGGGCCAATCCACATTTTGCAGCCGAACATTTCGCTGCCACCATACCGTCATCTCGTTCGGGAAGAAGACTGCCACCAAGGCCACGGCCAGCAATGCGCCGGCACCAAGCCCCAGACACCGCACAAGCCGTCCCCCATCGAGCGCTTGCGAAGGCCGGACACGGACCGCAATCTCAGCCGCTTCCGCCGCTACGCGATCCAGCAACGCCGGTGACGTTTCAGGACCTCCACCGCGCTTCTCCACCACGGTCAACAACCGGTCACCGAGTTGCGGAAAAGCGCGTTCGAGCGTTAACGCCAGCTCCGCCTGACCCAACCGCCGGCTCAGCGGACGCAACAGGTTCCGCCACGCGGCGGCCCCGATAAGAACCAGCGCCGCCGTGCCAAGAATCCCTCGTGGGCCGAATTCCAACCTCAACCACCAGTCCAGCACCCACGTTCCCGCCGCGACCGCAACGGCGACCGCGCCGACGTGCGCCAGCCCGCTGAGCGCCAGATGCAGGCGCAGCAGCAACCTCAACGAGCAAAGGAGACGTTGGAGTTGAGGGTTCATTAAAGCGATAAATTCACCGCAGAGACGCAGAGGACGCGATGGACTTCCATCGCCGCACCGATGATTGCCTGCGTGATATTGTTTGTCTTCACTCTCCGCGTCCTTTGCGCTTCTGCTGTAAATTCTTCCGTTCGTCGTTCACGCCAGATTCTTCCATTTCCTTATCGCCCATTCCGTGAAGAGCAGCCCGCAAAACACGCACAGTGCCAGCGGTGTATCCCAAATGTCCTGTGTCTGCTCATTCACCAAAAGCTGTTCGCGCTTCGGCAGGAGTTTCGGCAGTTCGCCAATCCGGTCGAGCGTCAGGAACTCGCCGCCAGTAAGCGCCGCCACCTGGCGCAGCAACGGCTCGTTCATACGCGTATCCTTGAACTCCAGCCGAGGCAGTGTCACGCGTACCGCGTTGAGCGCCACCGCGTCGCGCGAGGTGCCGCCGGGAAGACGGGCCGTGATTTCACACAAACCAAGTTGTTCCGCCACGAGCGATCCTTCGAACTCGCCTAGCGATCCGGCCACGGGGTCGAGACGGAGTGTTATGGAGTGCGCGGCAACATCACGTCCGGTCGTCGCCACGTGGACCTCGAATCTCTC
This sequence comes from uncultured Verrucomicrobiota bacterium, assembly GCA_964482575.1. GTDB lineage: Bacteria > Verrucomicrobiota > Verrucomicrobiia > CAIQCK01 > CAIQCK01 > CAIQCK01. The sequence goes on from CAZAAF010000052.1 coordinate 4,947, forward strand.
CATCGTCACCGGCTTGTAACCCTCATCAAGCACCTTCACCCGCACGTTGATCCGCTGGCCGAGCGAGTATTCGTCGTGGTCGGTCGTCAACACGAGTCGTTTGAGGCCGCCCAGCAAGCGACCCTGGGTGAGGTAGCGCACGGTCTGGCTCCAGAATTGTTCGAACGCTCGCGAGCCGCCGAACCGCCAACGCCAAGTCGAGTCGCTTGCCACGAACAACACACGGCCTGGCCCGTAAAACTGGGTTGCAATGATCGGCTGCGGCCCCTGCCGCGTCTGGCGACGAGGGTCGCTATGGACGGCCAGCGCCGTCGCCCCCGGCTTGAGCGCACGCACCGGCTGCGCCCAGTAGAAGCCCGGCATCGCCGCCCAAATGCGCCGGTTGCGCTCCGGGTCCGAATCGAGCTGGAAGACAGGGTTTTCAAAACCCGCCGCCGTGACCAGCCACGGCCAGTCCTGCTGGCTCACACGACTGAGCGCCTCGGCCACGGTCAGTTGCTCGCGATCAATCTGCACGGGCAAGAGGTCGGCGATGGGTTGCAGCTCGCGCGCCATCAGGAAATCGGTCGTGAACTTGTTCGACGCAATAAACGCCAGCCCGCCACCGTGATCGCCAACAAACCGCGTCAGCAGTTTCGCCCATGCCGCGTCAAACTCGCGCGGGTCGGGATCGAGCAAGAGAATCACATCGTAGCCGAACAATTCCTGCTCTGTTTTCGGCAGCGTGGTCAGCGACGCGTCGCCTTCCTGGTTGAACGCCGCGTCGGCGCTCTGGAGCCAGCAACTCACCGAGAGCGTCATGTCGCGCGTCAGGTGGTTCTTGAGGTAGCGGTATTCCTTGCTTGCGTTGCCGGCAATGAACAGCACCCGCGGCTTCTGGGCAATGACACGCGCGACAAACGACGCGTTGTTGTCCCGGTCGGTCAATTCATCCGGCTGCGGGGCGATGCTCGCCGTGTAGGTGAACGTGCCGATCTGCTGCGGTTGCGCGCGGAGCATCACATCGAGTGGACGGTCGTTCGGTGGGAGCTTGATCGTTTGTTCGGCAATAACGCGGCCGGCGGCGGGCGTGGATCTTGGAGTGTTGGTCTCGGTCACGCCCGGACGTTCCTCACTCAATGCTCCACGAACTTCTTCGCGCAACGTCACCTTCACCGGCGTTCCCGCCAGCTCGTGCGCCAGCACGCGGACCGTGAACACCGCCTCGTCGTCCTTGAACAGCACCGGGTTCGCGGTTAGCGATGCAATTTCAATATTTCGCGGCGCTTTCGGATCGCCCACACCGACGGTAAACACCGGAATGCTGCGTTGCGCGGCCAACTGCGCCGCGGCCATCGTCTCGCCATCCGTGGCCTGTCCATCGCTGACGAGCACCACCGCCGCCACCGGCTGGCCGCGCGAGTTCTCGAGGGTCTGCCGCACCCCATTCGCCAGCGACGTGGCCGCGCCCTGCGGCTTCAACACGGCGAGATCGTTTGTCGCCAGTTCCCGCCAGCCGTCGGAAAACGCCGCGAGACGCAACTGATGGCTCTTCACCAACTCTTCCATCAAATTCCATTTTTCAGTCCGCGATCCGCAATCCGCGATCCGCAATTTCGCCAGTTCCAGCCTGCTTTCCGCCTTCCGCCCTCCGCCTTCCGTCTTCTCTTCCACGCCCATGCTCAGCGAATCGTCCACCAGCAACCATGCCGTGCTTTTCAGCCGTTCGCTGCGGTCAATCACCAGTGTCGGCTGAAACAGAATCGCCACCGCCACACTGAGCGCGCCAAGCCGCAACGCCGTCAGCAACCGCCGCGTGCCCGTCGGAATCACCACACCTTCGCGCCGGTATTCGCGCACCGCGTGCCACAGCAGAAACGCCACCAACGCCAGTGTCGCCAGCGACTGCCATCCACCCTCCGCCGCCGTCGGCAATCCCACCCAGCGGATGGAGAGATCACTCCACCGCGCGCCCGCAAGGACGTTCGGATCAAGACCGAAGAGGTTGGAGAGTGGCAAGGTCATTGTCTGACACTTATCTCCCTTTTCCACCTGGAGCAGATTCTCCAGCAATAAACGATTGGGAAGATCGCCCAAACAGCTCCGAACACAAACCCATAAGTTCTCGCCGACGAGGCCAACATGGCTGCCGGTGTCGCCAGGATCACCCAGCCGAGCAACGCTTCCACAGGCTTTCTTTCCATGCGCAGCAAAGGGTGCTCGCTATTGCGAAGCCTGCTAAGCTTGTAGCAAGTCCGAACAATCATCACCCAAGCGCCAAGGGCGGCCAAATCCAGCAACAACAGCAATACCCCCAATACTTTCTCACGCATAATGCGTAAACCTCCTTGCCAGGGTTTGCTCGATAGCCAGCACCGCCAGCAGCGCCAGGAGCGCGTATTTCCAAAATTCCTTGCCCCGGCGTTGTTCGCGCAGGTCGAGTTCGGCGGTGGCCAGGTCAGGCATCAGCTTCACCGGCGCGTCGCCGAGCGCGGCGGCAATGGAGGCAGAATCAGCCTTTACGAGATCGCCCTCGGCGGGGTCCACGTTGCGAGCAAATCGGTCCGTGCGTTGCGTGCCGTCGTTGGCGAGCGCGAGTTCGTAAACACCCGCGCGGTCGGCTTCGCCAAAGCTCACGCGCATCTGTTCGCCGACAGGCCGCGGCGTGAGGCGGATGGCGGGTTGTTCGGGATAGCGTGGTGTCTTCAGCGTCACGCTGCCGTCAATAAACTGTGGCTCGACCGCGCGTTCGATGGACGCTCCGACGCGAGCCGTGTGGTCCTGCACAGATGCGCGTGCAAGGAAGCCGAAGAGTTCCTGAACAAACACCGGGTAACTCGGGTTGGCCGGCCAGTCGTGCCAGCGCACGTTGGCGGCGGAGGCGAAGACCAGGACGCGACCGTTGCCGAAACGGCGTTCGATGAGCGCGGGCGAATTGGCGCGATCAGTGAACGAAGCGAGAACGGTGGCAGCCGCCGATGCAAGGGGGCGGTCGGCATCAGGTGCGGACGGCGTCCGCCTCCTTGCGTCGGCAGCTACGGGGATAAACGCCCGCACATGCACGCCGGCCAGCAATGGAGCCAGTTCACCACCGAGCGCCGTCTGCAGAGGATGCGCGCCCGGTTCGATTTTCAGCCGGACGGCTTTTTCGGTGTTGTTCGGGTCACCCTCCATCACGCCCAGCTTCCCGGGCAACAGGCCGGCGCCATCCTTGAACAGTGCGCTGTTGTAAAACGCGCGGTCCAACCGGTCGCCAAGAAAAATGCAAAGGCCGCCGCCGTTGCGGACATAGGCTTCCAGGTCCGCAACCTTCGCCTGCGGAATCGTGGTGACGTTGGCCAAGGCAACGAGGTCGTACCTGTCGAACGGCGCGCCCGCCAACTCGCGGTCAGTAACGACGGTGGGCCGCCAGCCGCCAATCCCCTTGCCGCCCGGGTCGAGCGCGGCAACGAGGTAATCGGTCTCGTTGAGATACGGCTCCGGGTCGGGCGTGCCGTTGACAATGAGCGCCGACATGCCGTCGCGGACGTCGAGCGCGAGATACGCGGCGTTGTCGGGCGCGAGCGCATCGGCGGGCAGCGTTACAGAGACGATTGTGGATCGAGGAGCGCGAAGCGTGGAGCGTGATGAATTCGACGTTTCGTGTTCCGCGCCGGCGCGGAACACATAACTGAAATCCAACGCCGCCGACTCGCCGGGGCCAAGACGGTCGAGAATGCGCGGCGGCAACGCAACATCACCGGCACGAAATGTCACCGGCACATTCAGTGCGGGTTGCGAGCCACGGTTGACTACCGTGGCGCGAAAACGGGCACGCAGATTCTTGACCGCGTGCTTTTCAACGCACTCAAATCCGGTCACGGAAAGATTCGCCCCGTTGGCCGCGCCAAAATCCATCAGAAATGCGCGGGCCACTTTCTTGTCGAGCTTCTCCAGCAGCGCGCGGACGCGCCGGGCATGGTCCTCGGTCCAATCACGCCGGCGGCAATCGGTGAGGATGTAAAGCCGTTTCTCCGGATTGGAGGAACCGGCAACAATCTCAAGCGCCGTCTGGAGCGACGCCACAAGATCGGTGGACAAATCGGAGGGCGTGAGCGCCGCGGCGTCGCGCTTGAAGGCGGCGCGGTCGGTAAGATGACCGGGCGGAAAGAGGAAGGACGTGGAGCGCGGAGCACGGAGTGTGGATTCGGGTTTGTGACTGCCGTTGTTTGAATGCTGAGCCGCGGCCGATTCATCACCAACGCGGGAGGTGAGAAGAACGGCGAAGGTATCCTCAGGTTGGACGCGGTCGGCGAGCTGTACCAGGGCGTCCCGGGCGCGGGCGAAAACGGTGCTGCTGCCGAGAACCTGGGCCATGGAATAGCTGTCGTCGAGAATGATGACGTGATCCGCGCGGGCCTGCACGCCCAGCAACGCGGCGAGGCTTTGATCCGGCACGAACGGCCGTGCCAGCGCCAGTCCCATGAGGCCGACACCCGCCACGCGCATGGCAAGCAGGAGCAGTTGTTCAAGCCGGATGCGCCGTTTGGTCTTCTTGAAACTCTCCAGCAGAAACTCCGCCGCCGCCCAGTCGATGATCCGGTAGCGCCGCCGGTTCAGCAAATGGATGATGATCGGGCCGAGCGCAAGGCCGGCGCCAAGGATCAGCAAAGTTGTGTTTAGGAAAGTCACTCGGCGATTTTGGATTTTGGATTTTGGATTTTGGATTGCGGAGCAGCGACAACGCCGGCTTTGCCACGAAGGGTTTTAATTGACGCAACGGTCATGGCGACGATTTCGTTGGCTTCCTTGATCAAGTCGGCGAGGCGGGATTCAGGCATCAAACCGGCCTCGATGATCATCTCCATCCAATAGGCCGATTCATCAGCTTCCTCTTCAACAATGCCCAGCTTATTCAGAACGTCGGCAACCGACCGTCCGCGGCACGCGGCACGATTGTTTGCGCCAACCGAAGTGGCCGAGCGCAGCAATTGTTTGCCCAATACCTGCGCAACCATCTTTCGCGGCAGCGCTTCCACAAACTTCATGACGCGCAAGCCAAACCTCTTCGTTCGCTGCTTAAACTCTTGTTCGTTCATCAGCGTCCCCAATCCAAAATCCAAAATCTAAAATCCACAATCACCTCTTGGTTCCCGCCAGCTTGGCCGTGGCGGCTCTTGCGGCCAGAAAGGCCGCGAGGCTGGCGCCAACATTGTCCCGCGTGTTGATCAGCCGGTAGTCAATCCGGTGATGTGCCGCCAGCCGCTTGATCTGCGCGGTGAAGTGGCCCACGGCATCGAGATAGGCGGCGCGGACGCTGCGCGGTTCGACCTTCAGGCTCGGCAGCGATTCCATGCCACGAAACAGAATGTTTCCCTCGAACGGAAAATGCAGCTCGTCGTCATCCATCACGTGAAGCAGCATGACCTCGTGGCGGCGATGCCGGAAGTGTTCCAGGCCGCGAAAGAGATCGTCGAGCGGCACAAAAAGATCACTGATGAGGATGATGAAACCGCGCTTGCGGATTTTCTCGGCAAGGGTGTGAAAAATGCCGCTGACGCTTGTCTTGCGCGACGGCTGGGCCTGCTCCAAATGATGGCAAATGCTTTGGAGCATGGCGGGATTGGCGCTGGGCGGCAGGAACTGGCGCAACTCGTCATCAAACAACGCGAGACCGGCCGCGTCCTGTTGCTGGAGCAGGAGAAACGACATCGCGGCGGCGAGCGTGGCAGCGTAATCGTACTTGGAGAGCGCGGCATGCTGGCCGCGATAGCGCATGGATTCGCTGGCATCCACGAAAACGTGGGCGCGGAGATTGGTTTCCTCCTCGTATTGTTTCACATAGTAGCGGTCGGTCTTCGAATAAACCTTCCAGTCCACGTGCTTGAGGTCGTCGCCCGGCGCGTATTCGCGGTGCTCGGCAAACTCGACCGAAAACCCGCGATAAGGCGAGCGATGCTCGCCGCTGATGAAACCCTCGACCACAAGCCGCGCGCGAACATCGAGGCGATGGATCGTCGCCAAGACCTTGGGATCAAGATAGTTCGGCATGGTGGAAAGGCTCACGCAAAGACGTCAAAGCGCAAAGACCAATGACAAAACCTGACCCCCTTGCGACTTGGCGTGAGATTCTTCATTACTTCAACGCCGCCTTCATCGACGGGTCTTTCATCGCTTCGCTCTCGTGCGCGGGGGTTTCCTTGATGAGACGCTCCACAATCACGTCGGGCGTGACGCCTTCGCTGTTGGCGGTGAAGTTGGTGATAATGCGGTGGCGTAACACCGGCGCGGCGACGGCCTGAATGTCCTCGGCGGCCACGTGGAAGCGGCCTTTGAGCAACGCGCGCGCCTTGGCGCCGAGCACAAGGTACTGCGTCGCGCGCGGACCGGCGCCCCAGCTCACGTACTGCCGGGCGCATTCGGCAGCCTCATCCGGCTCCGAGACACGCGTGAGGCGCACGAGTTTCATGGCGTATTCGACCAGATGATCGGCCACGGGCACGCGACGGACGATTTGCTGGAGCGCGAGGATTTCCGCAGCCGTCAAGAGCGGTGTCGGCGTGACCTGTTCGCCCGCGGTGGTCATTTTCACAATCTGGAGTTCCTCGTCCCACTTCGGATATCGGACGAATATCTTGAACATGAACCGGTCCTGCTGCGCTTCGGGCAACGGGTAGGTACCTTCCTGTTCGATCGGGTTTTGCGTGGCGAGGACGAAGAACGGCTCCTGCATCGGGTGGCGCTTGCCGCCGGCGGTGACCTGGTGCTCCTGCATCGCCTCCAGCAACGCCGCCTGGGTCTTGGGCGGTGTACGGTTGATTTCGTCGGCGAGGATGATGTTGGCGAAGATCGGCCCTGGCAGGAATCGGAACGCGCGCTGGCCGGTGGCGCGGTCCTCCTGAATGACCTCGGTGCCGGTGATGTCGCTCGGCATCAGGTCGGGCGTGAACTGGATGCGGGCGAAATCGAGCGAGAGGCTGCGTGCGATGGTGGACACCATCAGCGTCTTTGCCAGCCCCGGCACGCCTTCAAGGATGGCATGACCGCGGGCAAAAATGCAGATGAGAATCTGGTCCAAGACTTCGTCCTGGCCGACGATGACTTTCGCGAGTTCCGCGCGAAGCTTGGCGTGGGCTTCTTGGAGGTGACGGGCCGCGTCGAGGTCGCTCGGTTGCGGATTGCGGATTACGGATTGCGGATTGGTCGGTGTGGTCATAACTGTCCTTTGATTAGCCTGAAATTGCACTTGAGACTTCTGTTGGTTTAGTGGGTGAAACTTCAACTTTAATTCGTTCCGCCTCCAATTTGCCTGCCAAACCGAAGCACGGAACCATACTTACTAACCAACCGGTCTCTGTTCGCTCGATGCGGAGTCCGAGTATTACATTCTGCGCGTTGAAGCCTTCAATCTGAAGGACGGTGATGTTTTCAAGGTGGAATGTGACGATGGCGTGTTTCGTCAAGACGAAGTGGCCTTTTTCATCCACCTCATTGGACATGAGCCATGTGTGAATCTTGAGCAGTGATTCGCCGGATCGGTTCAAGTATAGGCAGATGATTTCGCCGTCGTGGAAAGACGGCCAAGAACCAAACCAAGCAACAACTTCATCCGCGCCTTCTATTTCGGGAATCATGAGCAAAGTCTCCAATCTCATCTCTGAAAAATCGGAACGTAATCATACGGCAATTGGAGGGCGATGCACGCGATGGCAGTGCCATAAACCGGGCCGACGCCGTCGCCGTTCCAGGAACCGTCCGCATTTTGTGTGCTAATGAAATGGTCGCGGAGGGTGACGAAGTAATTGTCCCAACGGCGGTCGTGGACCTGATACATCGCCTGGGCCATGTAGAGGTGCGCGTAGAACCAGTGGCCGTAGGTCTCGCGACCGCTGGGCGAGATGGTGCGGATGACATATTCGAGGCACTTCTGGGTCATCGGGCTGTCGTACCGGCCGCTGGCGTACAACGTAGCCACGGCGGCGGCGCTGATCGGCGCACGGCTGCCGCCGCGCTGGGCAAGCGAATAGCTGATGCCGCCATCGGGGTTCTGGCAGAGTTCGAGGTATTTCACCGCGCGCTCGATGGTGGTGCGCGGAACCTTGATGCCGGCGTTGCGGCAGGCGCGCAGGCCCTGGATTTGCGTGACGGTAACGGAACCCTCGTCGCCGTTGCCTTCGGGCGTGTAGATCCATCCGCCCGCGGTGCTCTGGGAACGTGCGGTCAGCTCGACGGCGCGATGGAGCACCGTGCGAAGGCGTTCCTCGGTTTTCTCATCAGCGGTCTCGCCGAGGCATTCAGCGAGGAAAAGCATGGCGAAACCGTGCCCATGCATGGAGCGGCCTTCCATCGGGCTGGAAATGACACCGTTGGAGCCGGCCTCGGACTCGGCAAGGAGGAACTGCACGGCGCGTTTGAGATTAGGGGCAAACTTGCCCTCGCGCGGTGTGCTGCCGTTGGCCAGCAGCGCCAGACCGGCCAGCGCCGTCATCGCCGTCGGGTAGCTGCCCATGTTGCCGGCATTGAACCAGGAGCCGGAGGGGTTCTGCGTTTCGCCGAGATACTGGAGGCCGCGGGTAATGGCCCGGAAAGCCTGCTCGTTGATATGCTCGGGCAATACAGCAGGCTGCTGCGAGAAAACACGCCCCCCGCCGAGCGCCAAGATCAGCGCCGCGCCGACCCAAGAGCGAATGGTTCTCCAAGGCTTCACGACCAAGGATTAGACTGTCGTAAACGGCCGTCGTTGCAAAGCTTTTTGCGTATTCCCTGCCAAAATGGCACAAGCACCCGCCGGAGGCCAGCCTCTGCCACTGTCATGGACTGTAATATAGTGGGACTTTCCGGTTGTCACGGCGGGGGGTGATCGCTATATTCGCGCCGCATTTTGAGCCGTCACCAAGGCGGCGTGAGTGCG
>CAZAAF010000053.1:0-13702 GCA_964482575.1 uncultured Verrucomicrobiota bacterium
GGTCCCGGTGAGGATGCCGACGGCGGTGTCGAGGTGGAGGCTCGACGGCAGACCATCGACGGCAAACTGGATCGGACGCTCGCCGGTTGTCGGGATTCGGTAGATGAACGGATGGCCGGGACGGCAGCCATAGACCTTTGGGCCGTTGATGCGCGGCGCGAGAGAAGGTTTTGGTGTTAGAATGACCTTCTCCTCATGGGGGGCGTTGACGGCACACGGTTTCTTGCCGGCGGCGATGAAGTTTGCCTCCGCCCAGTCAGCGTGATCGAAATTGTTGCTTTCACCAACGTGGTCCACCTTGAGCAGTAGTGACTTGATGCCCTTGAGATTGAGTTCCACGCGTTTGGCGGCGTCACCGCGTTTCATCGGGCCGGAAGTCCAGAGTTTCCGTCCATCGCCCACGATGAGAAAACAGACACTGGCGGCTTCGTTGGGAGCACCGTCGTCCACGCCGACGCTGGCGTTAAACGTCTCCACCCGTCCATCGAGTTCAAGCCAGAGAGTGGTCAGTGCGCGGGTGCCAATGCCGGTTTGGAATTTCTGCCCGGCAATGGAGAGAGGCTTGCCACTGAACGCCTTGTCGGTCTTCGGCTTGCTCCATCCCTCATAGTGCAGGTTGGAAAGGTCCAGTGAGGTGAGGAAAACGGTTTCCGTCGCAGGGCAGGGGATCGCCGCGGCCAGAATCAAGGCGAGAAGGACTTGTTTCATGGTGCGCATTCTAGGCGGTGCATGCCGGAATGACATCAGAAAACTGAGGCCCGGACGCTGGATGACAAACCTTGGGCCGATGGCATCGTAACGCGAACAGTCGCGTCCGCGTCCTTGCACTCCACGGCCAGCGTCGCGAACGCGAATGTCCGCGTTACGGCCCGTCGCGCCTCCCGCCCCATTGATTTCCAGCATTGCGCGGCGGCGCGGCGCGGCTAATATGGTCGGTAATGGATGCACAACCGATATTGCCGCAGTGGATTGTCGTGCGGCTGGGCAACGACATGAACTGGTGGGTGGAGAAAAGCAGCGAGGACACGTACTGGCCCCGCGAGGGGCTTAGCGTGCTCGACCCGCGCCAGTTCCGTGACGTGGCCGAACGGCTTGGTGAGTACGCCGGCGTCGGGCTTAAGCGTGGCATGCTCGCCCGGGCGTTTGCCCTGTACGTCCGGGAGGCCGACATGGACGAAGGGCGGTTGCGGTTGAAACTCGCCCAGAATCAGGATGAGGACACCGACAACAAGTTTTTTGCGCTCCCGTTGTTCCTGAATGAGGAGGAGGGCGCCTACCGCGACTTCGTGGAGTGCCTCATCGAGGCCAGGGTCAAGCGGATCAACAAAACCCATCGTTACGCTCGCAACGTGGATGACCTGGATTTGGAGGAGGAACTGCTGGCAAAGATCAATGACCGCTATTTTGAGGGCGGCGCTTTGCACTGCTACGACGAGATCAACGAGATCCTCGCTTGGTCGCCTGCAGATTGGGAGGGCGGCGATGAGGACACGCCGGCGAAGCCAGCCTTGGCAGAGGACGAGGAAGAGGACGAGTCGGCCTAGCGCGCCACGACGACTTCGATCCGGTGCTTCTCCAGCATCGCAATCTGGTCGCGCGGAGTGGCCTTGTCAGTGACGACGGTGTGGATTTTCTCCAACGGCGCGGCGAAGGAAAGCGCGTGCCGATTGAACTTAGTGTGATCCAAACAAAGAACCACGCGGCTGGCCGCTTCCATCATCTTCTGCTGCACTGCCACAATCAGGTTGTTGGAATTGGTGATGCCCTCGGCCGTGATGCCGCCAGCGCTCATGATGGCAATATCGGCGTGGACCTTGGAGAGGTTTTCCTCGGCGACGGGCCCCAGCAGCACGCCGATGCGCGGGAAGATAAACCCGCCGCACACAATGACCTCCGCCATGCTGGAATTGCTGAACTGGTTGGCGACAGGCAGGGAATTGGTGATGATCTGAATGCGCTTGCCACCGAGATGCTTGGCCACATGGTAGGTGGTCGTGCCCCCGTCAATGAGGACGGACATGCCGTCTTCCACGAAGGACGCTGCAGCACGGCCGATCATGTCCTTTTCATCCGCCTGCCGTGTGTCGCGAACCACAAAATTCAACTCGTCCGTCTTGTGTTCCACCGCCATGGCACCGCCATGGGTGCGGGTGAGGACGCCCCGGGTCGCCAATTGGTCCAGATCGCGCCGGATGGTGGACTCGGACGCCTTTAAGTCGCGGGCGAGGGTGGCCAGGTCCAGAAACTCGTGCTGGTCTATGAGATCCTCAATGCGGCGTAAACGTTCAGGCGCTTTCACGGCTTAAAAATGACGGTTTTTGGAAATATTTGCAAGAACTTGTTGACAGATTCTGGAAAAGTCGATATAAACCATGCTCGGTTTTGGAAGATATTGATTGAATTTGAAACAGCCATGAGCGCGCCTCAAATCCAACAGTCCACGGTCGAGCAAATCGTGCGCGAGGCCGTTTATGCGCGATTCCGGCCCACGGCGCCGGTGCCGAAGTCGCCGCCTCATCCGCTGGTGGTGAATGTAAGTGCGCGGCACTGTCATCTGACCCAGGAAGCGGTGGAGGCGTTGTTTGGCAAGGGGGCGCAGCTCAAGCCGATGAAGATGCTTTATCAGGACGGCCAGTATGCGGCGGAGCAGATGGTAACGCTGATCGGCCCGCGGAGCCGGATCATTTCCAACCTGCGCATTCTCGGCCACTGTCGCACGCTGAACCAAGTGGAACTGGCGTACACGGATTCGATTATGCTCGGCTTTGATATCCCGGTGAAGATGAGCGGTGACATCAAAGGGACGCCGGGCTGCATGTTGATGGGGCCGAAGGGATTTTTCGAGCTGGAGGAGGGCGTGATCCGTGCGTTGCGGCACGCGCATTTAAACCCCGACGATGCCGCGTATTACGGCGTGAAGCAGGGGAGCAAGATGAAACTGCGCATTGGGGGCGATTGCGGCGCGGTCTATGATAATTTGGTCGCCCGCGTGGACAAGTCATTCAAACTCGAGGTGCACATTGACACCGACGAGGGGAATGCCTGTGGCCTGCGGCCCGACAGCAAAGTGGAGTTGTTGAAGTAGGACGGCCCATTGGCCGTTCGTTGAAACGATAGGAGAAACATGAGCGATGGCATCGGAATCATAGAAACAAAAGGATACGTCGGCGCGGTGGAGGCCAGCGACGCGGCGGTGAAGGCCGCCAACGTCACGCTGATCAAGACCGTCCAGATCGGCGGCGGCTTCGTCACCGTCCTTCTCAAGGGCGATGTCGGCAGCGTCAAGGCCGCGGTGGACGCCGGCTCGTCGGCGGCGGGCAAGGTTGGCGAACTGGTGGCCAGCCACGTCATCCCGCGCCCCAGCCCGGAACTGTTGAAGTCATTCATTGGTTAAGGAGAAACGCACCATGGCATTGCAAGCAATTGGTATGATCGAAACGAAGGGCCTCACGGCGTTGCTCGAGGGATGCGACGCGGCATTGAAAGCCGCCAACGTCACTCTCACCGGCTGGGAAAAGGTCGGTTCGGGCATGGTCGCAGCCTTCTTCAAGGGCGACGTGGCCGCGGTGAAGGCCGCGGTGGACGCCGGCGCAGCCGCCGCTGCCCAGGTGGGCGAGGTGGTCAGCGTGCACGTCATTCCGCGCCCGCACGAAGAGTTGCCCGGTCTCGGCAAGTGGATCAGCGCCTAGGTATTAGCGAACGTTCCGTGTGAAGCGTGGAGCGTTTGGGCCCGGCCCAGGCACTTGTCACCCGTCACTCATCACGTGAAAATCCTTATCGCCAACATCGGCTCAACCTCCTTCAAGTATCGTCTTTTCGATATGACGACGGAGACTCCGCTGGCCAAGGGCGGCTTTGAGCGTGTCACCGATTACGGGGACGCGATCGAGAAGTCGCTCGCGGAAATGATGGCCAGCGGCGCGTTGGAGCGGCTGGAGGATCTGACGGCCGTCGGTTTCAAAACCGTGCTGGCCAAGGATGTCCTCGGTTGCGCCGAGTTGACCGAGGACGTGCTGAAGGCGATGGAAGAGATGAACGAGGTGGCGCCGTCGCACAACCCGCCGTACATCGCCGGCATCCGGAAGTTTCGCGAGAAACTGCCGCACACGCCGCTGGTGGGGTTGTTCGAGACGGCTTGGTGGGTCAACGCGCCCGAGGCGGCGAAACGATACGCCGTGCCGCAACAGTGGGCGGATTGGGGTGTTAAACGCTACGGGTTCCACGGCGCAAGTCACCGCTACATCGCCGAACGGGTGGCAACGCTGCTCGGCGGCAGCAACCTCCGGGTGATCTCGTGTCACTTGGGCGGCAGTAACAGCATTGGCGCCGCCCTTGGCCATCGCGGGATGGGCAACTCGCTGGGCATGAGCCCGCAATCGGGTTTGCCGCACAACAACCGCGTGGGCGATCTGGATTCATTCGCCATTCCGTTCCTGGTGAAGACACACGGGTTGAGCATCGATCAAATCGTCCGCTCGATGAACAAGGAAGGTGGGTTGTTCGGCATCAGCGGCGTTTCAAACGACGTGCGCGATGTCGTCACCGCTGCCGACCAGGGCAATGCGAGGGCGAAGCTGGCACTGGAGGTGTTTGCACACGAGATACGGCACTGGATTGGGGCGTTCCTGGTCCAGCTCAACGGCGCCGATGCCATTGTATTCACCGCCGGCATCGGTGAGAACCAAGGGCGGTTGCGAGAGATGGTGTGTGCCAATCTGGACTGGTTCGGCATCCGGCTCGATCCGGAGAAGAACGCCGCGTACCAGCGGGGGCAGGAGGCGGTCATTAGCACAGCGGATTCGCGCGCGAAGATCATGATCGTGCCGACGAACGAGGAAATCGTCGTGGCGCGCGAAGTGAAGAAACTTTTGGAAAACAAGAAGTAGCAGCAAGCAGAACAGGAGAACGAACATGGCAGATGCAATTGGAATGATTGAAACCAAGGGCTTGGTGGCGCTCGTCGAGGCGACGGACGCGATGCTCAAAGCCGCCAACGTCAAGCTCGTCGGCATGGAAAAGGTCGGCAGCGGCCTTGTGACCGCCGTGGTGGTGGGCGACGTGGCAGCGGTGAAAGCGGCAACCGACGCCGGGGCGCAGGCGGCCAAGGCCATCGGCCAGGTCATCAGCGTCCACGTTATTGCTCGTCCGCACGAGGAAACCGGCGTGGTGTTGCCGAAGATCGCGACGTCGAAGAAGTAGTTCGAGTCCTGCGACTCACGCGCAGCGGTTTGTAGCCCCATGGGCCCGAATCGCAGCGCGGACGGGTTGCGGATCGCGAATTACGAGACACAAATCCCGGAGGCCCTATGTTCCTAGCCAAAGTTGAAGGCTCGGTTGTTGCCACCAAGAAGGACCCGAAGATGGTCGGCCGCAAGCTGCTCATCCTTCGTCCCATGCTCGTGGACGACAAGGACCACACGAAACTCCGGCCCGGAGTGAACACGTTGATCGCGGTGGACAGCGTCGGCGCAGGCACGGGCGAGATGGTGATGTTTTGCCAGGGCAGTTCCGCCCGGCTTGCGAACGGCTTGAAAGACGCGCCGGTGGACGCCGTGATCGTTGGCATCGTGGATACCGTGGATGTGGAGGGCAAGGTCGTTTTCAAGGTTGGCAAGTAAGTGAGACACCATGAGCGCACCAGCGATTAATGAACAACTGATCCGCAACCTCGTCGAGGACGTCATTGCGCGGCTCAAGCAACAACCTGCGGCCGTGACGTCGCACGGCCCCTCGGCCCGGAAGGCCGGCGCACCGACCCCGTTCGGTATTTTTGGCGACGCGAATGAAGCCTGTGAGGCCGCCGCGCACGCGCAGAAGCAACTCGCCAAGGCGGGTGTGGCCGCCCGCCGCAAGGTGGAACAGATCGTCAAGACCCTTTGCGAAAAGAACGCGGAGGAATGGGGACGAATTGAGTTGGAGGAAACGAAAATTGGACGCCTCGATCACAAGATCGAGAAGCTGAAGGTCCTGAAGAACGTGCCCGGCGTGGATTTCCTGCGCCGCGTGGCCATGACCGGCGACAATGGCGCGACGATCGACGAGTGCACGCCGTTTGGTGTCATCGGCGCGATCACGACCTCGACACATTCGATTCCGACGCTGGGCTGCAACGCAATTAGCATGGTGGCCGCAGGCAACTCGGTGGTGTTCAATACCCACCCGGCTGCCAGCAAGTGCGCCGCAATGGCGGTGCGGGTGTTCAACGAGGCGATCCACGCCGAACTTGGCATCGAAAACTTGCTTTGCACGGCGGAGCCGCCTTCGTTGGAGAGTTTCAAGGCCATTTGCACCAACCCGCTGGTGGCCATCCTGTGCGTTACCGGTGGCCCGGCGGTGGTGAAGGCCGCGATGGCTTCGGGCAAACGCGCGATTTGCGCCGGTCCGGGCAATCCGCCGGTGGTGGTGGACGAGACCGCCGATTTCGACAACGCTGCGAAGGGCATCATTCTTGGCGGCGGTTACGACAACAACCTGTTGTGCATCGGCGAAAAGGAAATCTTCGTCACGGCCAAGGCGTGGGACGGGTTCATCGCCGCGTTCAAGAGGGCGGGTGCCTTTGAATTGAACGCGCGGCAGGTGGAGGCGCTGACGAAAGAGGCGTTCACGTTTGAAAAAGGCCAGGGCGCGGGCTGCCCGCATCCGGTGGTGAACAAGAAGCTGATCGGCAAGGACGTGAGCGTCCTGGCCCAGGCGGCGGGCGTGAATGCGCCGTCGGGCTGCGACCTGCTCTTCGGCGAGACGGGCGCGGACCATGCGTTCGTCGAGGAGGAACAGATGATGCCGTTCGTGCCGGTCGTGCGCGTACGCGACGCCGCCGAGGCCATCGAACGCTCCTACCACGCCGAGCATGGGTACAGGCATACCGCCATCATCCACTCGCGCAACCTGGAGACGATCACGGAGATGGCGCGCGTGATGAACACGACGATCTTCGTCGCCAATGGTCCGAGCACCGCGGGTCTCGGCAACGGCGGCGAAGGATATGCCAGTTACTCCATTGCGACACCGACGGGTGAGGGGATCACGACGCCACTCACCTACACCCGGTTCCGCCGGATGACAGTGTCCGGCTCGCTGAGGATTTACTAACCATGATGCTCTGTCGCATTGATGGCAACGTTACGTCCACAGTGAAGCACCCGAGTGCGGCCGGCTGGCGCTTTCTGATTTGCCAGCCGATCAACGAGGACGGAACAGAACTTGGCTCGCCGACGGTGGCCATAGACCCGCTGGGTGCGGGTATGCACTCGCGCGTCATGGTCACGACCGACGGCAAGCACGCGACAGAGCTTCTGAAGTGCCGGAAAACCCCGGTGCGCAACAGCATCATCGGAATTGTGGACGCATGAAACTCGGCAAGGTCATCGGCAAAGTGACGCTGTCAGGGCAGGTGGATTCGTTCACCGGCGGCCGGTGGCTCGTCGTGCAGCCGTTGAATCGCGAGGCGCTGACCGGCAAGGGCCGGCCCACCGACCCGTCGCTGGTCTGCTACGACAATCTCGGTGCCGGCCTGGGTAACATCATCGGCTACGTCGAGGGCCGTGAAGCCGCGCAACCGTTTGAACAGGATACCCCGCTGGACGCATACAACGCGCTCATCGTGGACACGATTAATTACATGCCGCCAAAGAAATCATGAAACAAGTCATCTCATTGAAAGACGTCACGGGACTCAAGGCCAGCGGGGCGAAGACCTTCACCGCGCCGACGGATGCCATTATCACACCCTCTGCGAAGGATTTTCTCCGCAGCATCGGCGTCACTATCCAGTTCAACGGCAGTGCGGCCCCGGCGTCGGGCGGCGGTGATCCGTACACCGGCGCTTCGGCGGCGTCCGCGGCGCCCCAGTGGAAGCCCGAGCACCTCAAGCTGTTCAATTCGCCCGAGGCACAGCGCATCAAGGAACAGATCGTCAGCGTGTCACACCGTCTCTGGAAGCGCGAATACGTGGATGGCAACGGCGGCAACGTCAGCTACCGGATTGGCCCCAACGAGGTGCTTTGCACGCCAACAATGGTGAGCAAAGGCCTGATGCGGGTCGAGGACATCTGCATGGTGGACCTGGATGGTAACCAGCTTGCCGGCACGGCGAAGCGGACAAGCGAGATTTTCCTGCACCTCGCCGCGATGAAAGCGCAACCCAAGGCACGCGCCTGCGTCCACGCTCACCCGCCGCACGCCACGGCGTTCGCCATCACGGGTGCAGATGTGCCGCGTTGCATGATCCCGGAAATGGAAGTGCTGGTCGGCACGGTCGCCAAGGCGCAATACGAGACGCCGGGCACCCAGGCCTTCGCCGACACGGTGCTGCCGTACTGCAAGGATCACAACTGTATTTTGCTGCAAAATCACGGCGTGCTCACTTGGAATGAGGAGTTGGAGAAGGCCTATTGGTTCATGGAGATTGTGGACGCGTATTGCCGCACGGTCGTCATCGCATCGCACCTCGGCGCGGCGTTCACGCAGATCCCGAGCGGCAAGATTGGCGACCTGCTGAAGATCAAGAAGACCCTCGGTCTGCCTGACGAGCGCACGGGCTTGAAGGAAGCTGACTATTGCGCCTGTGAGTTCCGTCCCGGCGTGGTTTGCTCAAACCCCAACGATCCTTCGGCATCCTCGCCCGACTTGGAAGCGGTCGTGAAGATTGTGACCGAGGAAGTGATGAAGGCGTTAAACAAGTAACGAATCGCGTGCCGGGGTTGCCGATGAACAAATCCCTCGATGTCAAACTGGAAGAGATTCGGAAGAATCCCCAGACCCGGACCTTTATTATCGCCGACGCCAAGGACCCGGATATGGCGCGCGGCGTCCAGGCGCTTGGGCGGCTCAGCCCGACCGATCCCCGCGTGCGGGCGATGAAGTCGCCGGAGGCGTTCCGGCCGGAGGAGGCGAAGTACAGGACGGTCGAGGATTTCTGCGAGTTGATCCGCGAGGTCACGCGGCAGGGGTTGATTGACATCATGCTGATGTCCGCCTCGACCAATGAGCGGCTGACGATCAAGGAACGGTTGTTCGACAACACGCACATCACACCCGCGGCGCGCGCCAACGACACAACCGACATCTGGGTGGTGCGAGGCAATCGCTACGCCGCCGAAGCCTCGCGACCGTTCCGCAGTGCGACAATCGACCATATTCAGTGTGGCAAGGTGGAATGTGATCCGAAGGAACGTGTTGTGGGCGCGAACCTGGGACTTTATTCGGTCACGTTCAACAACTGTTTGCGGCGCGACATGGAAACGCTGCGGGAGTTCAAGGAGTTCCGCGAGGAGGCCGAGCAGAAGCGTTTCCGATATTTTCTTGAGGTGTTCGACCCGAACGTGGACTGCGGCCTCGACGGCGAGAAGATGGGTGCATTCGTCAACGACAACATCATCCGCTCGCTGGCGGGCGTCACGGAGCGCGGCCGGCCGCTGTTCCTGAAGATGGTGTATCATGGTCCAAAGTTCACCGAGGAACTGGCGGCGTACGATCCGAGCCTGCCCGTGGGCATTCTGGGTGGCGGCGCCGGCACCACCTACGATGCTTTCAAGTTGATTGCCGAGGCGCAGAAATACGGTGCTCGCGTGGCACTGTTTGGTCGCAAGATCAACAATGCCGAGCACCAACTCGCCTTCATCGAAATGTTGCGGCGCATTGTGGACGGCCAGTTGCAGCCGGAGGAGGCTGTTCGGGCCTATCATGGCGTCTTGCAAGGTCTTGGCATCAGACCGCAGCGCACACTGGAGGATGACCTGCTGCTTACCGACACCTCGATGAGCTATGCGGGCGGTGGCAGTGTGACTGTCTTGAAGAAGCCGGTGGCGGTTTCCGAGCCTCGCCAAGCGGTGAAGGCAGAAAGCGGCGGTCAGAGACCGCCGCTACAGCAGACTCCGCCCAAGTCAGTTGCCTATGCGCCGGCCGCAGCGGTTACTACATGGCCGACATTTCCTGATGGTTCGCCTGACCTCGGCCGCATGAGCAGTGCCGAACGCGTGGCCTATTTCAAGGCGCGGCTGAACCAAAAGCTGGGCATGAAGTAGGAAGATTGCGGGCGGATTCCCATCGCCAGCATCCATGGTTCCGGTGTCTTATCCCATTTGACAGCAGGCCACGGCTGGCGTACATCCCCGGGCGACCAACTGTATCCTTGCTGCCGGCCTCCGGAGCCGGTAGAGGTAGAACAGCAACCTGAAGAACGATTATGGACATTACCAATACGCCCATTGCCATCAACGACAACGTGCTGATGCTCGGCACTGTTGATTACCCCATTTATCTCATCAAGGACGGCGGCGAGGCCGCCGTGTTTGAGGGCGGCGTCGGCGCATGCGGTCCGGTACTGGAGGAGCAATTGATCAAGTTCGGCGTCGCACGCGAGTCGGTGAAGCAGATCGTCGTCACGCACGGCCATCCCGACCACGTCATGGCAGTGCCGGCGTTCCGGAAGATGTTCCCGGACGCACAGGTGCTGGCCTCGCAGATTGCCGCCGCCACCATGGCCAACGAAAAGGCCATCGGTTTTTTTGGGAAGATTGATCAGGCGCTGACTGCGTGGTTGTTGGGTAAAGGCGCCATTACCGAGGGCCAGAAGCCGCAGGCGTTGACCGAGCTGAAAATCCCCGTGGACCGCATTCTCAAGGAAGGCGACACCGTGGTTATTGGTGGTCTGAAGTTCAACGTTCTGTCCACACCGGGCCACAGTGATTGCAGCCTCAGCTTTTTCGAACCGGTACGGAAGATCGCCATCGTTGCCGATGTCACCGGCTTTTACATGCCCACCACGAAGAGCTGGTGGCCCATGTATTTCACCGATTACGCGGCGTATATGAACGCCAACCGCCGACTCGCCGCGCTCGGCGCGGAGGTCCTCTGTCTCGCCCACAACGCCGTCATCACGGGGGCGGGGGATGTGAAGAAGTATTTCGAAGGGTCGATTGGCTCCGCCGAGGCCTATCACAAGCGGATTGTGGATGCGGTCAAGGGTGGGAAGGACCCTCGCGCCCTTGCCGGCGAACTGGGCGTCGAAATCCATGCTGTAACCGGGTCGCTGCCGCTCGATTTCTTTCAGAAGAACTGCAGCCTGCTGATCAAAAACTCCCTGAAACAGGAGGGAATTAATGTGGAAAAACCGGCGTAACTTGCGACTCGAAACCCGTGATTCGTAACTGGTGACTGGTTGTTGGGAATAGGCCGTTGCGAATCACGAATCACGATAGCTAGTCACGAATTACCAGTTACCAATCACGAATTACCAAACACCATGACACACTCCCGCATTCTCGGCACCGGCCACTATTTGCCCCCCAAGGTCGTCACGAACGCCGACCTCGAAAAGGTGATGGAGACCACTAACAAGTTTATTGTCGAGCGAACAGGCGTCCGCAGCCGTCGCCACGCCGAGGCAAACGTCAGTGCATCGGATCTCGCGGTGCCCGCATGCCAAGCGGCGGTCGCCGATGCCGGCTTGAAGATGAGCGATATCGATCTGCTCGTCATGAACACCATCACTCCGGATCATGCCGATCCAGGTTGCGCATTTTTCTTACAAGCGAAACTGGGCATTCCCGGCATCGCAACTTATGAGATCCGGCAGCAATGCACCGGCCTGATTTACGGCATGGCGCTGGCCGACGCCTTCATCCGATCAGGCCAGTATCGCCGTGCACTGGTTGTCTGTTCAGAAGTGCTCTCCAAGCGCATTGACGGTTCCTACGATGGCCGGAATATCGCCATCCTGCTGGGCGACGGCGCGGGCGCCGTGGTAATGGGCCCTGCCAATGATGCCAACCGCGGATTGCTCTGGACAGGGCTGCACGCCGACGGCCGGGGCGCCAAGGCGCTTTATACTGCGGCACCAGGCAGTGCGCTGGGCCGGACTGAACACATCACCAAGGAGGACATTGACGCCGGGCGGGTTCATTTCCGCATGGATGGAAAGGCGGTGTTCGAGAACGGCGTTTCCGGCATGACCGGTGCGACGTTCGAGGCGCTCAAGGCCAACAACCTGACGATGGCCGACGTGGACCTGCTGATCCCGCATCAGGCCAATCTGCGGATGTTGGAGGTCGTGGTCCAAAAGGTCGGCGCGCCGATGGAAAAGGTCTTTGTCAATGTGGAGGAGTACGGCAACATGGCCTCGGCCTGCCTGCCGGTGGCGCTGGACCAGGCCCGCAAACAAGGCCGGCTCCGCCCCGGCCAGTTGGTCTTGCTGGTGGCATTCGGTTCCGGTTTTGTTTGGGCTTCGGCGTTGGTGAGGATTTAGTGCATAGCGGAAACTGGCGATTGGATATGGGTAACTTGGCAGTTCAAATCGAGGACGACCCAGCGCCAGGATTCGATTGCCCGTTGCCGGTTGACCGTTGCGGATCGCAACTCGAATGAGTGTCATCGAAAACATCACCACGCTGCGTGTGCGGTATAGTGAAACCGACCAGATGGGCGGTTTTTACAACTCGCGCGCGTTTGAATGGTTTGAGTGCGGGCGCACGGCGATGACGTACAAACTCGGCGTGC
This sequence comes from uncultured Verrucomicrobiota bacterium, assembly GCA_964482575.1. Lineage (GTDB taxonomy): Bacteria > Verrucomicrobiota > Verrucomicrobiia > CAIQCK01 > CAIQCK01 > CAIQCK01. The sequence continues at coordinate 12,496 of CAZAAF010000053.1, forward strand.
CTTATGCCGAGATGGAGACGCGCGGCTTGTTTCTGCCGGTCGTTGAGACCCATGCGGAATTTCTGGGCCGGGCACGCTACGACGACGAGTTGCACATCACGAGCCGGCTGGCGATGTTCGGGCGCGCCCGGGTGCGTTTCGACTACGAGATTGTTCATGTCAAAAACAACGCTCCGGTGGTGCGTGGTTACACCGTCCACGGGTGCGTCGATGTCACCGGCAAACCCATCCGCCCACCCGCGTGGTTTGTCGGGTTGATAGAACCACAAGCGTCCTAACGGCCGGCAGTTAAGGAACTTCTAGCCCTTCCATCTCGCCAGCAACTCGTACAGTACGATGCTGGCAGTCATGGCGACATTGAGGCTGTTGGTAATGCCACGGACGGGGAGTTCCGCGACGTAATCGGCTTCGCAGAGGAGTTCGTCCCGCACGCCGTCGCGCTCGTGGCCGAACACGGCGAGGAGCGGAAAATGATAGGGCACCTCGCGGTAGGGCAGGCTGCCCTCGCATTGTTCGAAGACGACCAGTTGATGCCCCGCCTGGCGCAGCTCGCGAATCCGGGGCAGGGGATCGTCGTGCTTTTCCCACGGGACGGTCTGGAGGCTGCCGCCGACGGCTGTCTTGCCAATTTGCTGTTTCGCGTGCTCGGTCTGGATGGGCGTGCCCGTGATGCCGCTGAGAATGAGGCGTTCGATGTTGGCACAATCACACAAGCGGAAAACAAGGCCGACGTTTTGAAGCGAACGGATGTTGTCGAGCACCACCGTGACGGGCATGCGCGTGGCGTCCATCGCAGCGCGGTCGGGGCGGCTGGCAACGAGTTCGGCGGTGGTGTAGCGGCGACGGGGGGAGTTCAAAGCCGCGCCTTCAGCCGATCCGGATAATTGGTGATAATGCCATCCACATGACGGGACATCATCGCACGCATCCGGGGCGGTGTGTCAACCGTCCATGTGAACAACCGCAGGCCGGCACGGTGGACCGCGGCGACGAGCTGACACGAACACAAGGCGACGCAGGGGGCGAATATCGTGGCATTGAGGGAGCGGCAGAGCTTGATGGCAGCGCGGACATCGGGAACCTTGCGGTCGAATTCTTCCAAAAGAAACGCCATCTCCACACCGGGACGAAATCGGCCAACGGTTTGAAGATAGTCCACATTGAAAGACATCACCGTGACGTCACGGCCCATCCTTTCCGCCCGCAG
>CAZAAF010000054.1:0-13625 GCA_964482575.1 uncultured Verrucomicrobiota bacterium
AACACCGGTGGTCCAGATAAAATTCATTTCGGCAGTGGTGGCGGGGATCGCCGCGTGCTTCGGCGTGGCGTTCGCCGCCGGCGCGCCTCTTTATCAGCGCCCCATCACCGTCAGGCAACTCACCACCGCCACCACCGCCGCCATCGATCAGGACGACTGGGACCGGCACCTCCAGTTCCTCGACCGCACCGTCTGCGATTTCATGCTGCGCCTGCCGCCGCCGGGCGGGGCACCCCACGGCACCCTCGCCGTTCAGGACGAGGTCATCGGCCTCGCCATCGCGCAGGCGGCGTTCATCCGCAACGCCGGCACCAACGTCCTCTCCGGCTTCTCGTTCGACGCCAAGGTGCGACCGTTCCTGCACTGGCTGCTGCCACACCGGACCGCGCTGGAGGATTACCGCGAGTCGGTCAAATCCGCCGACCCTCCGTCCAAGGTGCTGGGCATTTGGGCGAACCTCTGGCGCAAGGACCCGTCCGGCAATGAGAAATATCGCAACCTCGCGCTGGCCTGCGGGCTGGTGTTTGACGAGCCGGTCACCATCCGTCCGCCGCCCGGCGAAGCATCGGAAAACAAGCCGCCCATCCCCATCGACCCGGAGGAGCGCTACCTTGATTTCCGTGAGGCTGCCGAGCACGGTCTGCTCCGCACACATCTCGAATCCATGGCCCCGTGGGAACTCGTCTGGGTCGTGAACGCCGCCGTGCCCGCCACGGAACTGGCCTGGGCGCGCGAACACGTGCGACTCGCGCCCGCGCAGTGGGGCGAAGCTTATACCATGGTGCCCTACAATGAAGACCGCCTTCTCGGTAGCAACTCCATCTACAAGGAGTACTCGCTAGCGGAGATCAAAAAGCGGGGTGGCGTTTGCGGTGACCGCGCCTACTTCGCCACCATCACCGCCAAAGCCCACGGCATTCCTGCCATGCCAATCTTCGGCGAAGGGCGCCGGGGCGGCCACGTCTGGATCGGATTCAAACCCGCGCCCGGCCGATGGGATTTCAGCGCCGGACGCTACCCGGAGGACCGTTACGCCACCGGCTACACCCGCGACCCGCAAACCGGCGAGGTCATCAAGGAACAATCGCTCTACCTGCTGACCGATTCGCAACATCGTTCCCCCGCGTATCGCCAGGCCAGCCGGCTTCTCTGGCTGGCGGAGATTCTCAACGCCCGGAACCAGCCTGTCCTCGCACGCGACGTCCTCGAACTCGCCATCACCACCGCCTCCCGCCATCTCCCGGCCTGGACGGCGCTCTTCGACCATCTCCGGCAAACCGGCACCCCGCGTGTCCAGATCGACCGCCACCTCGCCGCCATGCGCGTGGCGTTCCGCAGTTATCCTGACGTCCTCGCACTCGCCGACCAATGGGAACTGGCCTTCGCTCAACCGCAGGGCGACCCCAACACGATCAAAACCCTCGCCCGCCAATTCCAGAAGCTCGCGGCCCGCGCCAACAACCGTACCGACCTCATACTCAACAACATCGCCCAGCGTACCACCGCCCTGGAGAAACAAGGCAGTCTGGACGCCGCCGACCGCCTCTACCGCGACTCGATTTCCGAGCAAGGCCGCGACCTCGTGGCCTTCGGCACCCTCACCCTCGGGTATCTCGAATTCGCCACCAAGACCGGGCGGCTGCACGAAGCTCTCCACTTCATCGGCTCGAAGCTCGAGGAACTCCAGCGCGAACCCCACGGCGATTATTTTGCCATGAACGCCTGGTCCGACCTCGCCGTCTTTCTGGCCGACCAGCTCGACCGGGACCATCAAGCCGTCAAAGCCAAACGCCTCCGGCGCGACGCCGAACACCTCCGCAAAGCCGCCCGCAATTTCCTGGAAACGGGACTGGAATAGACACCACGGCCGGGCGAGTCGGACCGAAGAAGGGAAAACAGGATGAGCAGGATTTACAGGATGGGAGGTTTCTTTCCACAATCCTGTCCAAGAACTCCTTTCGGCTGGTTTCGCAAATCTTCTTTTTCACCCCTTCGCTCTTAACTCCCCCGCCGCCGTTAGCACATTTTTAACGCCTTCCCGCGGGCCTTTAATTAGGCGGTCGCGCACTCCCCTGCGATAGTCAGGGCGTCAGAGGATAACGCCTATGACGGACATCATTTTCATCGCGGTCACGGTGCTTTTCTTCGCCGCCGGCGTGCTCTACGCCCGGTGGTGCGGACAACTGTAAAGGACACCATGGAAAACCTTGTGGTCGGTCTCATGGCCGTGGCGCTGTTCGCGTACCTGTTCTACGCGATGGTCCGGCCGGAGGAATTCTAAACGGAGCTTCGCATGCAATCTTCGGACTGGTTTCAACTGGTGGTCTATGTGGCGGCGCTCGCGGCCCTCACGAAGCCGATGGGCCTCTATCTGATGCAGGTGCTCGACGCGAAAGGGCGCACGTGGCTCGATGCCGTGCTCCGCCCGCTCGAACGGCTCACTTACAAGCTGATGGGCGTGCGCGCCGACCAGGAGCAGGACTGGCGGCAATACACCGGGGCGATGCTGCTCTTCAGCCTGGTGAGTTGCTTGTTCACCTACGTCATCCTGCGTGTGCAGGATCGGCTGCCGCTGAACCCGCAAGGTTTCGGGCCGGTGTCGCCCAACCTCGCGTTCAACACAGCGGTCAGCTTCACCACCAATACCAACTGGCAGAATTACGGTGGTGAATCCACGCTGTCGTATCTCTCACAGATGGTCGCGCTGGTCATCCACAACTTTGCCTCCGCCGCCACGGGGATGGCCGTCGCGGCGGCGCTGGTCCGCGCCCTTGCGCGGCACAGCACGAAACTGCTCGGTAACTTTTGGGTGGACCTCGTGCGCGTCAGCTACTACCTGCTACTGCCGATCTGCCTGGTGTTCGCCATCGTGCTCGTCTCGCAGGGGATGATCCATAACTTCCAGCCGTTCACGAAGGCGAAGCTCGTCGAGCCGATGAAGATCCAGGTGGAGAAGAAGAACGACAAGGGCGAGACGGTCAAGGGCGCCGATGGCAAGGCCGTGATGGAAGAGCAGACCGTCACCGAGCAGGTCATCCCGCAGGGACCGATGGCGTCACAGGTCGCAATCAAAATGCTCGGCACCAACGGCGGCGGCTACACCAACGCCAACGCGTCACATCCGTTCGAGAACCCGACACCGCTCTCGAACTTCCTGCAAATGCTCTCGATCTTCGCCATTGGCAGCGGGCTGACCTGGTATCTCGGCCGCATGACGAAGAATCAGGCGCACGGTTGGGCGGTGTGGACCACCATGATGGTGTTGTTTCTTGCGGGCGTGCTGGTCTGCTGGCGGGCGGAAGCCGCCGGCAACCCCATCCACCACCACCTCGGTGTCATGGCCGCGGACGGCAACATGGAAGGCAAGGAGGTGCGATTTGGCATCTTCAACTCGGCGCTCTTTGCAACGATCACCACCGATGCCTCGTGCGGCGCGGTCAACTGCATGCACGATTCGCTCACTGCGCTGGGCGGGCTGGTGCCGCTGTTCAACCTGCACCTGGGCGAGGTCATCATCGGCGGCGTCGGTGCAGGGCTGTACGGCATGCTCGTCTTCGTCGTGCTGGCGGTGTTCATTGCGGGACTGATGGTCGGCCGCACGCCGGAATATCTCGGCAAGAAAATCCAGTCGTATGACGTGAAGATGGCGATGCTTTCGCTGCTGATCCTTGCGTTGACCATCCTCGGGTTTTCCGCGTGGGCGTGCATGAACTTGTGGGGTCCGCCCGATCCGACGACGCACGCGCTGACCGACGGCACCGCCAACAGCGGTCCGCACGGCTTCAGTGAAATCCTGTACGCCTATTCGTCCGCCGTGGCCAACAACGGCAGTGCGTTCGCGGGCCTGAACGGCAACACACCCCGGTACAACACCACGCTCGGCCTGGCCATGCTCTTCGGCCGGTTCCTGATGATCGTGCCGATCATGGCGCTGGCCGGCTCGCTCGCGCAGAAAAAACTCGTGCCGACAAGCGCGGGCACGTTCCCGGTGGACGGCGCGACGTTTGTCGTGCTGCTGCTCGGCACGGTGTTGCTCATCGGCGCGTTGAACTTCCTGCCCGCGCTGGCGCTGGGGCCAATCGTCGAGCATTTCCTGACCGCGCAGGGGAAACTTTTCTAAGCATCAACGGACGACGATTATGAGTCACAAAGCTCCATCCCTTTTCGACTGGACCATCGTGGGACCGGCCATCGCGGATTCGTTCCGCAAACTGGACCCGCGGATGATGATCAAAAATCCCGTGATGTTCGTCACGCAGGTCGGCGCGCTGCTGACGACAGCAAGCGTCTTCACGGCGGGCGCCGACCGCGGCTTCATCACGCACCTGGCGGTGTGGCTCTGGTTCACGGTGCTCTTCGCGAACTTTGCCGAGGCGGTTGCCGAGGGCCGCGGCAAGGCACAGGCACAGGCACTCCGCCGCACACGCGTGAAGACGATGACACGTCGTGTCGCGTCGGGTGGCATCGAAGAAGTCAATGCCAACGACCTGCGCAAGGGCGACATGGTGATCGTGCGCGCGGGCGAGGTCATTCCTGCTGACGGCGACGTGATCGAAGGCGCCGCCACCGTGGACGAGTCGGCCATCACCGGCGAGTCCGCCCCGGTCATCCGCGAGAGCGGCGGCGACCGCAGTGCCGTCACCGGCGGCACGCGCGTGCTCTCCGACGAAATCAAAATCCGCGTCTCGATCAATCCCGGCGAAGGGTTCCTTGACCGGATGATTTCACTCGTCGAGGGCGCGAAACGCCAGAAGACACCGAACGAGATCGCACTGACGATCCTGCTGTCGGCGCTGACGATCATTTTCCTGCTCGTCTGCGTAACGTTGAAACCGTACGGGCTTTACAATGGCATGGTGTTTTCCGTGCCGGTGCTGATCGCCCTGTTGGTCTGCCTGATTCCGACGACCATCGGCGGACTGCTCAGTGCCATCGGCATTGCAGGCATGGACCGGCTGCTCCAGCATAACGTGCTCGCCATGAGCGGCCGCGCCGTCGAGGCCGCCGGCGACGTGGACGTGTTGCTGCTCGACAAAACAGGCACGATCACGCTCGGCAACCGCCAGGCCACGGAGTTCATCCCCGCGCCCGGCGTCACCAACATGGAACTGGCGGACGCCGCACAGCTCGCCTCGCTCGCCGACGAGACGCCCGAGGGCCGCAGCGTCGTCGTGCTGGCAAAGAAGTTCGGCATTCGCGAGCGGCAAATCCATGAGTTGCCTCACGCGCAGTTCGTGAAATTTACCGCGCAGACGCGGATGAGCGGCCTGGATGTCGGCAACGGCGACGGCATCCTTGGTCGCCGCATCCGCAAGGGCGCGGCGGAGGCCATCCGCCAGTTTGTCACGGAGCAGGGCGGCCACAACGACAACACCGTAATGGACAAGGTAAACGAGATCGCCCGCGGCGGTGGCACTCCGCTGGTGGTGGCCGACGGCAAGCGCATGCTCGGTGTCGTCCGGCTCAAGGACATCGTCAAGGGTGGCCTCGTCGAGCGGTTCAAGCGGCTGCGCGCGATGGGCATCAAGACCATCATGATCACCGGCGACAACCCGCTCACCGCCACGGCCATTGCCGCCGAGGCCGGCGTGGATGATTTCCTCGCCGAGGCAAAGCCCGAGGACAAACTCGCGCTCATCCGCCACGAGCAGTCCGGCGGCCGGATGGTGGCGATGATCGGCGACGGCACCAACGACGCGCCCGCGCTGGCCCAGGCCGACGTCGGTGTGGCAATGAACACCGGCACGCAGGCGGCCAAGGAAGCCGGCAACATGGTGGACCTCGACAGCAACCCAACCAAGCTCATCGAGGTCATTGAGATTGGCAAACAACTGCTCATCACGCGCGGTTCGCTGACAACCTTCAGCATTGCCAACGACGTGGCGAAGTATTTCGCCATCCTCCCGGCGATGTTGATGGGGACGTTCCCCGCCATCGCACCGCTGAACATCATGGCGCTGCACAGCCCGACCACGGCGATCCTGAGCGCGGTGATCTTCAACGCGCTGATCATCGTCGCGCTGATCCCGCTGGCGTTGCGCGGCGTCCGCTACACGCCGATGGGCGCCGCCGCCCTCCTGCAACGCAATCTGCTCATCTACGGCGCAGGCGGCGTCATCATCCCGTTCATCGGCATCAAACTCATTGATCTGATCGTAACCGCCGTCCAACGGATATAATCTTATGAGAACATTTCTTACTGAAATCCGAAGCGCCGTGATGGTCACGCTGATGCTGGCGGTGGTTCTGTGCGGCCTGTATCCACTGGTGGTTTACGGCGTGTCGCAGGCGCTGTTTTGCGACAAAGCCAATGGCAGCCTGATCGTGGACGCCAAGGGAAACGTGCTCGGCTCGCGGCTGATCGGCCAGCCGTTCAGCGCCGACAAATATTTCCATCCGCGTCCGTCCGCCGCCGGCAACGGCTACGACAGCACGTCTTCCGGCGGCAGCAATCTCGGTCCGACGTCGAAGAAACTGGCCGACTCCATCGCGCAAAACGTCGCCGACTATCGCAAGCAGAACGGTCTCGCGGCCAACACGCCCGTGCCAGCCGATGCCGTCACCGCTTCCGGCAGCGGTCTCGACCCGCACATCAGCCTGCGCAACGCCGGGTTGCAGGCCCCGCGCGTGGCCAGGGCCCGCGGCCTGGCCGTGGAGAAAGTGGAGGAACTCATCCGCGCGAACACCGACGAGCCAAGCCTCGATTTCCTGGGCGAGCCGGGCATCAACGTTTTGCTGCTGAATTTGGCCCTGGACCGGCTACACTAGACTTATGACGGAGGCCCCACGCCCCAATCCAGACGCGTTGCTCGCCGAGATTCAGCGCGAGGAGAAAGCGGCCAAGCGCGGGCGGCTGAAGATCTTTTTCGGCATGTGCCCGGGCGTCGGCAAGACCTATGCCATGCTGGAAGCGGCGCGGCAGCGCAAAGCCGAGGGTGCGGACATTGTCATCGGCATCGTGGAGACGCACGGGCGCGCCGAGACGGAGGCGTTGCTGGCGGGACTGGATATCGTCCCGCGTAAGGCGCAGGAGCATCGCGGCATCACGATCACCGAGATGGACATTGATGCGCTGCTAGCGCGGCGGCCACAACTTGTGCTGGTGGATGAACTGGCCCACACGAACGCCCCGGGCAGCCGCCACCCGAAACGGTTTCAGGACGTGGTCGAGCTGCTTGACGCGGGCATGGATGTCTATTCCACGCTCAACGTCCAGCATCTCGAAAGCCGCTTCGACGTCGTGCGCCAGTTCACCGGCGTTTCCGTGCAGGAAACGGTACCGGACTCGATCGTGGATCAGGCCGGTGAAATTGAGTTGGTGGATCTGACGCCGGAACAACTGCGCAAGCGGCTGGCCGACGGCAAGGTCTATATGGGGGCGCGCGCGGCCACGGCGGCGGAGAATTTTTTCCGCGGGGAAAATCTGACGGCATTGCGCGAAATGGCATTGCGCTATACTGCCGAACGTGTGGACCAGGAGTTGCGCGATGTGATGCGCGCACGGCGGATCGGCAGCCGCCGGACCTCCGCCCAACGGCTGGCGGTCGCGGTGGGGCCAAGTCCTTATTCCGCGCCACTCATCCGGTGGACGCGGCGGATCGCCGCGGCGATGGACGCCCCCTGGTTGGCGATCTACGTCGAAACCTCGCGCCCGCTCGACGAGGCACAGAAGACGCGACTGACGAAGAATCTGTCGTTGGCGCGGCAGTTGGGCGCGGAGGTGGTGATGACGACGGGCGACGACGTGGCCACAGCCCTCGTCGAAGCGGCGCGCGAACAGAACGTGACGCAGATCGTCGTTGGTAAACCGCTCGGTCATCCGTTGTGGGAATGGCTCAAGGGTGGTTCCCTCTCCAGCCGTGTGATCCGCCGCAGCGGCGGGATGGACGTCCACGTTCTCTCCAGCGAGAAAACCGAACCGCAGCCGCGGCCGGCGCCCGCGGCGCAAATGCGGGGGCAGAACCTCTGGCGGGATTGCGCGTGGGGCTTGGGCATGGTGGCCGCTGTGACCGCCATCTGCTGGTCCCTGCAACGCTGGATAGGCTACCAATCCGTGTCGCTGGTGTACCTGCTGACGGTGGTGCTGATGGCGCTGGTGCTGAACCGGTGGGCCTCGTTGCTGGCGGCGGCGCTTAGCGCGGTGCTCTGGGATTATATTTTCATCCCGCCGGTATTCACGTTCCGCATCGGGACTTTTCATGACGCCATGATGTTCGCAACGTATTTCATCGTGGCGGTCTCGATGGGCCACATCACCAACCGGCTGCACGTGCGCGAACTGGCGGAGCGCAAGCGCCGTCAGCGCACGCTGTCGTTGAACCGGTTGCTCGAGAGTGTCTCCGCGAGCACCTCGCTTAACGACGGCCTCCGCCGCGCCATCGCCGAAGTGGACGCCCTGTTTCAAACCCACTGCGCCGTCCTGCTGTCCAGTCCCGATGGAAAACTGACCACCACGCCGCATCCGGCGAGCACACTCCTGCCAAACGAAAAGCAGATCGGTGTGGCCAACTGGGCGTTTGATCGCGAACAAATCGCCGGTCGGTTCACCGACACGCTGCCGGATGCCACGTCCCTTTACATCCCGCTGCAAACCTCCAAGGGCAGACTCGGCGTGCTCGGCGTCAACATGGAGCAGCGCAAAACCCTGACGCTCGACGAACGCGAGTTGCTCGAGACCTTCGCCGCCCAGATCGCCGCGCTCATCGAGCGTTACCGTCTGATGGAAGACGCGGCGCTGGCCCGGCTCACCGAGGAATCCGAACGTCTTTACCGCACGTTGCTCGATTCCGTTTCGCACGAGTTGAAGACGCCGCTGGCGGTCATTGAGACGGCCACGGAGGGAATGACCAGCCAGTGCCAGAACGCACTGCCGTCGCAAGGCAGGATGTTCCTCGAGGAAATCCGCCGTGCCAACAACCGCCTCCGCATCACCGTCAGCAACCTGCTCGACATGACGCGCATCGAGGCGGGACGGGTGCCGCTGAACCTGGAGTGGTTTGACGTCGCCGATCTGTTCCAATCCGCCAGCGAGCGCGTCAAAAGCGAGGTGACGCCGGAACGCATCGAGATTTCCGTGCCCGCCGACATGCCTTCGGTCCGTCTGGATTTCCTGATGATGGAGCAGGCGCTGGCCAACCTCCTGACCAACGCCGCCGCCTACAGCCCGGCCGGATCGCCCATCCGCATGTCCGCGGAACTGGACAAGGGCACACTGGCATTGCGCGTGACCGACCAGGGCATCGGCCTGGCGCCGGGCGAGGAGACCAGGGTGTTTCAGAAGTTTTACCGCGGCGCCCAATCCAAACCGGGCGGCACCGGTCTGGGGCTTTCCATTGTCCGCGGCTTCGCCCGCGCCCATCGCGGCGACGTGTCCGCAGAAAACAATGCGGCGGGCGGCGCGACGTTCACCATCCGGCTGCCCGTGGAAACCGGGAAACAAACCTCATGAAACCCATGGTGTTGATCGTTGACGACGAACGCGCCATCCGCCGGCTGCTGCGCGCCGCGCTGGAACCGCATTATGAGGTGGGCGAGGCGGAAAACGGCCAGCTCGGTTTGCAGGAGGCGATTGCGCGCCGGCCCGATGTGATCATTCTCGATCTCGGTTTGCCCGACATGGACGGCGTGGCGGTCCTGAAACGGTTGCGCGAATGGAGCCAGACACCGGTGCTGGTGCTCTCTGTTCGGGATCGCGAGGCCGACAAGGTCGCGGCGCTCGACAGCGGCGCGGACGATTATCTCACGAAACCGTTCGGCACCGCCGAGTTGCTGGCGCGGCTGCGGGTCATTCAACGGCGTGCGCCCGGCGCAGCCGAGGAACCCGTGCGCGTTATCGGCCCGCTGGAAATGGACCTCGCCGCGCATCAGGTCAAGGTTCATGGCCACGAAGTCAGTCTTACAGCGACGGAGTTCGCGTTGTTGCGCACGTTGGTCCAGCACGCCGGCAAGATCGTCACGCACAAGCAACTATTGCGCACGGTGTGGGGACCCAACGCCGAGGAGCAGTCGCAATACCTGCGTGTGTACGTCACGCATTTGCGCAAAAAACTGGAAACGAAATCCACCGGCAAACTCATCCAGAACGAACCAGGCATCGGCTACCGTCTACTTGGAGCATGACACCCTCTGGAACGGGCTTGGGAGCCCATTCGACACACAGGCAGACTGATATTAAATGTAGAATAAACCCCCACTCTGTTGATGTAATCAACGTCCATCCAGCGTGTTACGACGGTGATGACACAACCAAAGCCCGATTTTTGCCTCGTTGTGTTGACCACAATCATTGCCGGTCACTTCAATCCAAAAACCGAAATCAAGTCGGCAAGGACGCCGGCACTCCAACCGGCTACGACACCGAAACGACGCGGTAATCATCCGGCAACCGGCCGATCTGGATTTTGAGGCGGGCCCCCTGCTTCTTGCCGGTGAGCTGCTGGCCCATGGGCGACTGGGGGGTGATGACCAACACTTCCTGCTTCTCGTGGACGATTTCCGTCCCGCCGGCGCAGGGCCCGATGAAATAGAACGACCGTCCGCCCTTGCCCTCCAACTCGACCAGCGCACCGACATCGATCGGGTCCTTCGGTTTGAAGACACGCACCGCCAGCCGCTGGAATTGTTCGAGCGCCTGCTCGGTTTCCGCAGCGTGCATGGACTGGCCGCGGGCCAGATAGGAGGCCTCCAGGCCGCGGGTGTCGTACTTGTCCTCGGCCTTGCTCTCGTCGTCGGTGGCCTCGGCGCGGGCGTTGCGGGCCGCCTTGGCGTACAACGCCAGCTTCCCCTCAAGGTCGGCGATGATCTTCTTGATGAGCGTGCTCTTGTTCATGTTCAAGGAACCGCCGATGAAACCCGAACCCGGTACGCCGTGCAACACCGATTTGTGCTTTGGCCGCTCAAAATCCTTCCCTTTTTCCGGCATCGAATTACCATGCGGTCATGCCTTCATTTGACATTGTCAGTCAGGTCAGCTCGATGGAAATCGAAAACGCCATCAACATCGCCAAAAAGGAACTGGCCAACCGCTTCGACTTCAAGGGAAGCAAGGCCGAAATCCTCCTCGAGAAGAACGAGATCAAGCTCACCGCCGAGGACGAGTTCAAAATCAACGGGCTCGCCGAGATCGTCCTGGGCAAACTCGCCCGGCGCAACATCAGCCTCAAGAGCCTCGACCAGGGGACGCCGGATATTTCGCCGCTCGGCCACGCCCGGCAATCCATCAAGATCAAGCAGGGCCTCGAAACGGACATGGCCAAGCAGATCACCACGTTCATCCGCGACGGCAAGCACAAGGTCACGACGCAGATCCAGGACCAGCAGATCCGGGTGACCGGCAAGAGCCGCGATGAATTGCAGGCGGTGATGGCCGCCGTGCGCGGACACGAGTTTCCCGCGGCGTTGCAGTTCCAGAATTTCCGTGACTAACCCTTTGTTCGCCAACCGACGCTGAAACACGGAACGAATTCCCCGGTTGTTTTTCTTTCGCGTGTTTAGCGGGCCATTCTGCCAACCATAAATCAAATGAAACTCTGGTATGAAAGACCGGCCATCAAGTGGCCGGAAGCCCTGCCGGTCGGCAACGGCCGGCTCGGTGCAATGATTTTCGGGAAGATCGACCAGGAACGCATCGTGCTCAACGAGGATTCCGTGTGGCACGGCGGGCCGCGTGACCGCATCAATCCCGATGCGCTGAAGACGCTGCCGGAGGTGCGGCGGTTGTTGCGCGAGGGAAAGGTAGCGCAGGCGGAATTCCTCGCCGAGCACGGGATGCAGGCCACGCCGCGGCATTCGTCGCCGTATCAACCGCTGGGCGACCTGAACATCTATCTCTTCGGCCGTGGGGCGGATGAGACCGCGTTGCTGCCGCACAAGGGCATCGCCGATTACCGCCGCGAACTGGACCTCGTCACCGGCGTGGCGCGCGTGAGCTACGCGTTGCGCGGGGCGCGGTTCATCCGCGAGATGTTCGCCAGCGCGGTGGACCAGGTGGTGGTGGTGCGACTGGCCAGCGACCATCCCGGCCAGATTTCCCTCTCGGCCAGCCTCAGCCGCCGGCCGTTTGAGGGCGCCACGGGCGGGGCGGGCGGTGACTCGGTGTTCATGCAAGGACAGTGCGGCCCCGATGGCGTGCACTATTGCACGCTCTTGAAGGCCGTCGCCGAAGGCGGTGTGACCCGTCTGCTCGGGGACAGCGTCATCGTCGAGCGCGCCGATACTGTGACACTGCTGGTGGCGGCGAATACAACGTTCCGCGCACCGGAACCGCGCGCGCTGTGCGAGCAGCAGCTCACAAAGGCGGCAGCCAAACCCTACACGCGTCTCCGGGACGAACACAGCGACGACCATCGTCGCCTCTTCTCGCGCGTCGGGCTCGACCTCGGCGGCCCGGACAAGTCGAACGTGCCGACGGACCGGCGCGTCGAGGCATTCCGCGCCGGCGGGCAGGACGCGGGACTGGCAGCCCTGTATTTCCAGTACGGTCGTTACCTGATGATTGCGTCGAGCCGGGCGGGGTCGCTGCCGGCGAACCTGCAGGGACTCTGGAACGACAGCATGACGCCGCCGTGGGAGGCCAGGTTCACGCTCGACGTCAACACACAGATGACCTACTGGCCCGCCGAGTCGTGCAATCTGGCCGAGTGCCACGCGCCGCTCTTCGATCACGTGGACCGGATGCGGCCGTCGGGCCGCGAGACGGCGCGGAAGATGTATGGCTGCCGCGGTTTCATGGCGCACGGCGCAACGGAGTTGTGGGGCGACACCGCGCCATCGGGCGACTCGGTGCGCTCCAGCCTCTGGCCGATGGGCGCGGCGTGGCTCTCGCTGCATTTCTGGGAACGTTATCTCTTCAGCGGCGACCCGGCGTTTTTGCGCGAGCGCGCCTGGCCGGTGATGAAGGAGGCGGCGGAGTTTCTGCTGGAATACCTGGTGGAGGATGCAAGTGGGCGGCTCGTCACCGGGCCGTCGTGCTCGCCGCAGAATGCGTATCGCTTGCCGGACGGCTACATCGCCTTTCTCTGTATGGGGCCGTCCGTGGACACGCAGATCGTACGCGAGTTGTTCAACGCGCTGGTCGAGGCGGGCCAGGTGCTCACCGCCGACAAGGGGCCGGACAAGGCATTCCTGCAGAAGATCAACGCCGCACGCGGCCGGCTGCGGGGACATCGCGCTGGCAAGGACGGCCGTTTGCTCGAGTGGGCGGACGAAGTCGAGGAGGTCGAGCCGGGCCATCGGCATTTCTCGCATCTCTTCGCGCTGCATCCCGGCAGCCAGATCACCGTTCATGGCACCCGGGAGTGGGCCACGATGGCGCGCAAGTCGCTTGAGCACCGCGTGACAGGCGGTGCCACGTTCGCCGGCTGGAGCCGCGCATGGCTCGTCAACCTCTGGGCGAGGCTGGCTGACGGGAACAAGGCGCACGAGAACCTCGTCGCGTTGCTGCGCCGTTCCATGATGCCGAATCTCCTCAACGACCTTCCGCCATTCCAGATTGACGGCAATTTCGGCGCGTGCGCGGGCATGGCCGAGATGCTGGTGCAATCGCACGGCGGGGAGATCAACCTGCTGCCGGGGTTGCCCGCGGCGTGGCCGGACGGCAGCGTGAAGGGCCTGTGCGCACGCGGTGG
>CAZAAF010000055.1:0-13623 GCA_964482575.1 uncultured Verrucomicrobiota bacterium
GTGGAACTGGCGTCGCATCCGGGCCTGCAGGTGATCGGGCCGCGCGTCTTGTTGCTCAGCCCGACTCCGGAGGAGATGGCGCAGCTCGATGACCGTCCGGCGGTGGATGCGTTGCGCCGGATCGAGGCGCGGGCGGTGGCTCAGATGCTCCAGCATCTTCACGGCAACGCCGATCGTCCGGTCTCGTACCGCAGCGCGGAGGGCAAACTCGAGATCCGGCCGCCGTTGTGGTCGGACTGCGCGGTGCTCCTGCGGAGTTACACGGCGCTGGACCTGTACGAACGGGTCTTTGAGACCTACGGCATCCCGTTCCTGGTGGAGGGTGGCAAGGATTACTTCCAGCGGCCCGAGGTGCGCGCGGTCTGCGCGCTGCTGCTGGCGCTGGACAATCCCGCGAACAAGCTCGAACTGGTCAGTGTGTTGCGCTCGCCGCTGTTTGGTGTAAGCGACGATGACCTTGTCTTGTGGCGGCGCGTGCAGGACCGTCCGCTGGATTATTTGCAGGGCGGAACAGAAACCGGAGCGGTCAGCACCCTCGGGAACGCGTTCCAGTTGTTGCGCGAACTTCATGCCGAGCGGAACCGGTACAGCTATGCGGCGTTTCTGGAGCGGTGCTACGAGCGGCTGAAAATCCCCGAGCGGTTCCTGCTCCGGCCGCAAGGTGAGCAGCGTGTGGCCAACCTCTACAAACTCGTGGACACGGCGCGGGCCGTCCAGAGCGTCGAGGGCATGAGCCTGCGCGGGCTGGCGCGGCATTTGCGCGACGTGGCCATCGAGCGCGCGGAGGAGGGGCAGTCGCCGACCGCCGAGGCGGAGAAGGGCGCGGACGATGCGGTGCGAATTCTCACTGTCCACAAGGCCAAGGGACTGGAGTGGGGCATTGTCACGCTGGCGGACATGGTGCGCGAGGGACGCGGCGGGCAGGACATGGTGCTGCCGGGACCGGGCACGCGCTTGCCTGAGGTGCGGCTGTCGGGACTGGAGAGCGCGGGGTTCCGGACGGCGCGCGATGAGGAACGCAAGCGGCAGGAGGCGGAGGAGCGCCGGCTGCTCTACGTCGCTTGCACGCGGGCGCGCGACTGGTTTGTGCTGCCGTGGTTCGCGAAGCGCGGCGAATACACGAAAATACTCGCCGGGGCGTTCGACCCGCAGACGGCGGCCACCGCCGAACCGGTGGACCGCGCGAAGCTGGCGCCACTGGTGGCGCAGGGGCAGCCACTGCAGGTTGGCTTGGACGAGCCCGACAAACGCCAACGGCCCGCGGTGGAGAAGCTGATCGCGGAGCGCGCGGCGTGGATTTCGGAACGCGAAGGGATGCGGGCGGCGTTGCTGGCGGACGTCAAGAAACTGACGCCATCAAGCCTGGGCGAACGGGAATACGACCGCGAGGGGGCGGAATCGCCGACGGCTGGAAAAGAGCCGCGTCCTCACGTCGGTGGCCACAAGAAGGATGGCGACGGGAAGGGCGTCGAAATTGGCAAGGGTGTTCACGAGGCGCTGGCGCGGTGTGATCTGCGCGATGTGGACGCGGCGGTGAAGTTGTTCCCGCCGGGTGGAAAATTCATCCGCACGGCGCTCAAGCACGATCTGATGAAACGCGTGCTGGCCGCGGACGAGTCTCATCGCGAGACGCCGATTGTCTGGCCATCGCCCGATGGGTTGATGGAAGGCTACATTGATTTGCTGTTCCGGGAGGGCAAGCGCCTCGTGGTGGTGGACTACAAGACCGACGCCAAACCCAACGCGCGCCTCTACGCCGCACAGCTCGGCGCCTACGCCAACGCCCTGGAGGCCATCACCGGCCAGAAGGTGGCGGAAAAACTCCTGTTCTTCCTGGCAACAGGTGAGGTGGTGGCGGTTTGACCCGGGTTGCCGGGACATGGCGTGGCGGCGCCATGGATGTTGTCGGGGCAGATCCATCTCACCGGTTGCAGCAAAAACACCGCCCCGCTTGCACATGGCGAATCCGATGCTATGTTGCAGTACAGAAAAGTTGACCGACATCGGCGAACCCAACACCGATGGGCAGAATCGAGGGGCCGACGGGGGGAACCGGCGGCAGGCATCAACGGTTTAGAGCATCCAGGGTCCGCGCATGGCCCGGGAGAGCATTTGCTGCGCAGAAATGTCGTTGATGACGTTCTCGGTCTCGGGATTCCAGCGAATCTTCCGGCCAAGCGACATCGCGATGTTGCCCAGATGCCCGACCGTGATGGAGCGGTGCGCCACCTCGATGTTTGAGATGGGCGTGCCGCGGCTTTTTACACAGGCGAGGAAGTTGTGCCGGTGTCCCTGCCGGTCGGAGAGGTTGTTCTTCATGCCGCCGCTGTGATGTTCCGTGAGCAGGCTCAACGGCTCCGCGGTGACGCGGTCGCGGTCCACGTGAACCCATCCATTCTCGCCGTAGAACTTCACGCCGTTCTTGAAGACATCCTCGCTCGCCACGGTCATCGTCTGGCCGGAGGCAAAGCGGCATTCGAACCGGTAGGTGACCGGTGAGTCCCACAGGCCCTCCGTGGGATACTTCGCCGTGCCTTCCACTTCCACCGGTCCGGTTTCTTCCGTGCCGAGGCCCCATTGGGCGATGTCGATGTGATGCGCGCCCCAGTCGGTAATCTGCCCGCCCGCGTAATCGCTGATCCAGCGGAAATTGAAATGGCACCGCTTCTCCGTGTACGGCGCCCACGGCGCGGGACCGAGCCACATCTCGTAGTCGAACCCCTCCGGCACGGGCATCACCGGCTGCGCGGAGATGGTGGGGCCGAAACCGATGCCCACCTCCGCGCGCTGCACTTTGCCGATGCGTCCGCTGCGGACGAGGTTGCACGCGAAACGGAAATGCGGCACCGATCGCTGCCAGCTCCCGGTCTGCCAGACGCGGTCGAACCGCTTCACCGCGTTCGCCATCGCGCGTCCCTCGGCCACGGTCAACGCCAGCGGCTTCTCGCCGTAAATATCCTTGCCCGCCGCCACGCCCAGGATGGCGGGGATGGAATGCCAGTGGTCCGGCAGCGACAGGCAGAGCAGGTCAATGTCCTTGCGCGCGATGACCTCGCGAAAGTCGTGTACCAGCGCGCAGCCGTTGTCGCCGTAATGCTGGTTGACCTCCTTCGCGGCGTCCTTGAGCCGCGCCACATCCACGTCGCACACGGTGGTGATCTGGCATTCGTCCTCGTTCAGGAATCCCTTGAGATTGCGCATGCCCATGCTGCCGATGCCGACGACGGCGAGGGTGAGGCGGTTGCTGGGCGAGGGGCGGTTGCCCGCGCCGAGCGCCGACGCGGGAATGAACATCGGCGCGCCCGCCACGGCGGCTGCGGTGGCGGCGGCCTGTTTCAGCCAGAGCCGGCGGGTCAGGGGACGGGAGGCCGGGGACGCTGGGGCGGAAGCTCGCTTCATTTTCATGGTCGTCAGTAACGCTCGCCCGTAACGTCGCACTTTTTGGCGCGGCTGAGAAGCGGATTCTTCAAACCTCTCCGGGCATGGGTTTGGGCGTTCCATGATTTCATCGTTGACCCGGGGACGGGGATTGTGAAAAGGAAAGGGCGGACATTCGCCGAAAGGACAACGATGATGCGTTCTCTTATAAACTGGAAGAACCTCTCCCGACTCACCCGACTGCAGTGGCTGGCATTGCTCGCCGGCGGCACGATGGCGCTCGCGGGCTGGACCACCGCCGCGGAGCCGCCCGCGGACGCGAAGGAGAAGACCCCGAAGTCTTCCGTCGCCAAAGGCTCGAAGTCGCAGCCGCTGCCCAAGGGCGTCCGCGTCGAGAGGGACATCCCGTATGTGCCCGGCGGCGACGAGGCACAGCGGCTCGACCTCTATCTGCCCGAAACACCGGTGGACCATCCCTTGCCGGTCATTGTCCATATCCACGGCGGCGGCTGGCGCGGCGGGTCAAAGGCGGGTCACCCGTCGCTGGCGCTGGTGGCGAAGGGCCACTACGCTGCGGCCAGCATCGAGTACCGTTTCAGCCAGAAGGCGCTTTTCCCGGCGCAGATTCAGGATTGTCAGGCGGCGATCCGCTGGCTGCGGGCCAACAGCAAGAAGTACAACTTCGACCCCGATCGTTTCGGCGTCACGGGCGGCTCGGCGGGCGGACATCTTTCCGCGCTCGTGGGCACCTCGGGCGGGAAGAAGGCGTTTGCGCCGATTGGCGGCAACGAGGAGCAGTCCGACCGCGTGCAGGCCGTGTGCGACATCTACGGCCCGGCCGATTTCAACACGGTCATGCAACAGGCTGCCGACGACAAGAATGTCCGGAACATCTTCAAGTTCAACACGCCCGGCGATCCCTATTCCGGCCTGATCGGCGTGAGCCTCGGCTCGGACAAGGCGAAAGGGGATGCCGTCAGCCCGGTGCATTACGTCAGCAAGGACACCCCGCCGTTCCTGATCCTGCACGGCACGTTCGACAAGCTCGTGCCCTACGCGCAGAGCCTCGAACTGGTCGAGGCGTTGAAGGCGCAGGGCGTGGAGGTGTTGCTGCAAACATTGCCCGGCTCGGGCCACGGCGGACCGATGTTTGGCAAGCCGGCGGTCCACGCGCTGGTCGAAAGTTTCTTCGACAGGCATCTCCGGGGTGTGAACGTCAAGGTCGAGCTGATACCGGAGGCCGATCTGGCCGTCCAGCCGATGCCCACGCCGGAAAAGTAGCCGCCGTACAAACAAGGGGTGGGGCGCGAGCACGCAGGGCCGCGTGAAACGGGCTTCCAAGCCCGTTCCTGAATGGATGTGGACATCCGTTTTACGGGAATTGTCTGCTTCGGACGGTTGTCTCGATGCCGCTTTGAGGCGCGGAGTTCCGGATTGTGCACGACTGCGGGCTTGAGTGTGGGGCGCTTTCGGGTATTCTGTAACGAATGCTCAAGTGCGATTTTCACATGCACGCGCGTGAGGATCCGCTGGATTGGTGCACCTACGGCGTGCGGGACCTGATCGACAAGGCGTCGGAACTGAAGTTCGACGTGCTGGCGATTACGTTCCATGGGCATGCCTTCGCCGATCCGGCCGTGCTGGCCTATGGGCGGGAGAAGGGCGTGCTGGTGATTCCGGGCTGCGAGGTGTTTGTCGGATGCAAGGAAGTCCTCTGCCTGAACATCACCCAGGACGAAGTGAAACGCCTGCATACGCTGGCCGATGTGCGCGCTTGGAAGAAGGCCAAGGGTGAGCAGGGGTTGGTGATCGCACCGCACCCGTTCTACCCCTTGAATCAGTGCCTGCGGGAGGCTTTTGAGGCCAATATCGACCTGTGGGATGCGGTTGAGTACTGCCACATGCACGTCCGCGGGTTGAACTTCAATCGCGCGGCGGAGCGAGCGGCGAAGGCGCACCGCCTGGCGCTGGTGGCCAACAGCGATGCCCACGAGTTTTTCATGTTCGGGCGGAACTACACGCTGGTGGATGCGGAGAAGGATGTGGTGTCGCTCTTTCGCGCGATCCGGGCCGGCCGGACGCAGTATTACGCACCGCCGCTGTCGGTCTGGCGGGCGGCCAAGACGATGGGGTTCATGATGTTCCGGCACGGGTTTGCACGTTGGTTCAGCGCGCGGCATCGCGCGGCGCATCTGGCGTGGAAACACCGGCATCGGGAAATGAAGCGCGCCCTGAAGGAGAGCCGGCGGAAGGAAGCCGGACGGGCGTGAATCATCGGGCGTGCGCCGATGGCGGACGAACGATGGATTGGTTTTCAATCGGAGAACGGAAAAGGACGAAATGAAGAATATTCTGAAATGGCTGGGCTGGGCGGGTGTCTCCCTGGCGGGCATTCTGGCCTATGTCACCCTCGCGGGCAAACGCGGCGAGCCGGTCAACTCGATCTACATCCTCATCGCGGCGCTCTGCACCTACGCCATCGGGTACCGGTTCTATTCGAAGTGGATCGCGGTGCGCGTGATGATGCTCAATGACCGCCGCGCGACGCCCTGCGAGGTCCACGACGACGGCAAGGACTTCGTGAAGACGAACAAATGGATTGTCTTCGGCCATCATTTTGCGGCCATCTCGGGGCCGGGCCCGCTGGTCGGGCCGGTGCTCGCGGCGCAGTTCGGCTACCTGCCGGGCGCGCTCTGGATTCTCATCGGCTGCGTGCTCGGCGGCGCGGTGCAGGATTTCATCGTCCTGTTCTGTTCCATCCGCCGCAACGGCAAGTCGCTCGGCCAGATGATCAAGGAGGAGTTGAACACCGTGGCCGGCGCCATCGGCTTGGCGGCGATCCTGGCCATCATGGTCATCCTGCTGGCGGTGCTGGCGCTGGTGGTGGTCAAGGCCCTGGCGGAAAGCCCGTGGGGCGTGTTCACCGTGGGTGCCACCATCCCCATCGCCATGCTCATGGGCGGTTATCTGCGCTTCATCCGGGTGGGCAAGGTCAGTGAGGCGTCGGTCTTCGGCGTGATCATGCTGCTGCTTGCCGTCTGGGGCGGCCAGTTTGTCTATAGCCACGCCCCGCTGGCCGAGATGTTCACGCTCCGGGCGGAACCGCTGGCGTGGACCATTATCCTCTACGGTCTGGCGGCCAGCGTGCTGCCGGTCTGGCTGTTGCTCGCGCCGCGCGATTACCTGAGCACGTTCATGAAACTCGGCACCATCTTCGCGCTGGTGGTCGGCGTATTCTGCGTGCTGCCGGACCTGAAGATGCACGCCATCAGCAAGTTCGTGGACGGTTCGGGGCTGGTCGTCTCGGGCAAACTGTTCCCGTTCTGCTTCATCACCATCGCCTGCGGTTCCATTTCCGGGTTTCACACGTTGATTGCGAGCGGCGTGACGCCGAAGATCATCACTCGCGAGGGGTATGCCCGGCCCATCGGGTACGGGGCGATGTGCCTGGAATCGCTCGTGGCGATCATGGCCCTGATTGCGGCCTGCACACTGGATCCCGGCGTTTACCTGAGCATGAACGTGAAGGGCGTGGGCGCGGACGCGGCGGCGGTCATGGCCGACACCGTGGCCAAGGTGGGCGCGGCGGGCTTCCCGGTCAGCGTGGACCAGATGGCGACGCTGGCGCAGGAAGTGGGGGAGAAGACGTTGTTTGGCCGCACCGGCGGCGCGGCGACGCTGGCGGTGGGCATGGCCAACATCCTCGCCAAGGTGACCCATGGCCGGTGGCTGGACCTCTGGTATCACTTCGCCATCATGTTTGAGGCGCTGTTCATCCTGACCACTCTCGACGCCGGTACGCGCGTTGGGCGGTATATCCTGCAGGACGTGCTCGGCGGTATCTGGAAACCGCTGGGGGATACCAAGCACGTCGGCTCGAACGTCCTGTCCAGCCTCCTGATGGTGTCAGGCTGGGGCTATTTCCTGATTCAGGGCGTGCGCGACCCGCTCGGCGGCGTTAACTCCCTCTGGCCGCTGTTCGGCATCGCCAACCAGATGCTGGCGGCCATGGCGCTCTGTCTGGCGACGACGATCATCCTGAAGATGCAGCTCGCGCCGGCGAAGAAAGGTCACGTCGGCCGGCCGGCCTATGCATTGATCACCTTGCTGCCGCTGATCTGGCTCATGTCGGTGACGATGCTGGCCGGGTGGGACAAGATGTTCGACAACGACCCCCGCATCGGTTTCCTGTCGCAGGCCCGGGTGCTCGATTCCAAGCTGTCCGCGCTGCAGTCCGCCGTCACCGCCGCCCAGACGGCGAATGACAAGAGCGCGCTCACGCTCGCGAAGAAGGCGGTGCATGACAATCGCACGCTGGCGTTCAACAACCGGCTCGATGCGGTCGTGGCTGGCGTTTTCCTGGGACTGGTGACGATTATCACGGTCCTGAGTGTTCTCGAATGGATCCTGCTGCTGAGGCGGAAGCGGACCGCTGTTTTGCGCGAAACCGAGCCGGTCTGGCTGCCCGAGTCGGTGCTGGCCGCGGCCGCGGGACGTCCCTGGTGGAAATTCAGCACGGCACTGCTCCTGTTGGGCGCGCTGATCCGGGAATTGACCGGCGAAGCGGCGGCGGAACGCACCAAACTGCCCGCCGATCAGGCTTATGTGGCGACCTTGGACCACAAATACAACACCAAGACCCCGCATCGGTGTTGTTAGAAGAAAAAACGCGGTGCAGGACGGCTTGTGCTTCAGTCGTCGCGGCAAAATGCCGATGGCTTTCTATTCAGTCGCGACCGTGATTTAACGCAATGATGACGAAGCAACAAGCGAGGGAGGCCGTTGCCGCCAAGCTGCAAGACCGGTGGAACCGACCTGATGACACTTTTGTTGTAATCGACACTCTTATCTTGGAACTGCCGTTTGGATGGATTTTCTTCTATAATTCCAAGAAGTTCGTGGAAACCAAGCGGCTCAGTTTGGCGGTTTCGGGCAATGGCCCCGTCTTTGTGAATAAGCACAGTGGGGTCGTCGAGTTTTGCGATCACAGCAAAACCCTCCGGGAGTTCATCCCCGAGTTCGAGAGCAAGTGGACGATTTGAGAAGGGGGGCGACGGACCAGGGGAAGGCGCCTGAACGACCGGCGGTTATGGACTGCGGCCACAGGTGTCAAGGAGACGCATAGAATCCCGAGCGGGCCGGGCGATAGCGGGATTGTGAACCGGCCGGTTTCCTGTTACCAATGACCCATCACGAATTTCTTTCTTCCATGACCACCTGCGAAATCGTCACGACCGGCACGGAGTTGTTGATGGGGTTTGTCGTCAACACGCACCCGAATTTCATCGCGCCCAAATTGGGCTCCCTCGGCATCCATATCCGGCGCATCGTCACCGTGGGCGATGACCGCGAGGCGATGGCCGACGCCGTCCGGCAGGCGATGCAGCGGGCCGATCTGGTAATGGTGACCGGCGGGCTGGGGCCGACGTCGGATGACGTGACGCGCGATGTCGTGGCGGACCTGCTCGGGCTGAAGATGCATCAGGACCGCCGGGTGCTGGAGGCCATCCGGGCCCGCTTCCGCCGTCGCAAGATCAGGATGCCCAGGGCGATTGCCATCCAGGCGCAGGTGCCGGACGGCGCGATCGTGCTGCCGAACAACTTCGGGACGGCGCCGGGACTGGCGTTCGAAGGCAGATGGCAGATGGGAGATGGCAGATGGGGAAGCCAAGGCGGAGAGGAGAGGAAGAATCTGATTATTTTGCTGCCCGGGCCGCCGCGTGAATTGAAACCCATGTTCGACGATTACGTGATGCCACTGCTGCGGCGGAGCGGGCTGGGCGACCCCACGGAGTGTCGCGTGATGCGGACGGTCGGCGTGGGCGAAAGCTGGGTGGCGGAGATTGTCGAGCCGATCATCCAGGGCCAGCCCGGGGTGGAAATCGGTTATTGCGCCCGGCCCAACGAAGTGGATGTGCGGTTGATCACGCGCGGTCGGGGGGCGAAGGCGATGGCCGACAAGCTGGAGAAACGCATCCGGCGGAAGCTGGGCGACATCATTTTTGGCGGTGAGAACGACCGGCTCGAGGACCTGGTGGTGAAGGAGTTGATCCGCCGGAAATTGACGGTGGCGACGGCGGAGAGTTGCACCGGCGGGTTGCTGGCCAGTCGCATTACGAATATCAGCGGTAGCAGCCAGGTCTTCCTGGAAGGCGCGGTCTGTTACAGCAACGACGCCAAGGTCCGCACGGTCGGTGTGAAATTGTCCACGCTGGCGAAACACGGCGCGGTGAGCGAGCCCGTGGCGCGCCAGATGGCCCAGGGCATCCGCTGCCGGGCGGGGTCGGATTTCGGCGTCGGCATCACGGGCATTGCGGGGCCGAAGAGCGACAACACGAAAAAACCGGTCGGCCTGGTGTTCGTTGCCCTGGTCGGACCGCGCGGCACGGTGGTGCGGCAGGCGAACTACGGCTGGTACGACCGCGAAGCGTTCAAGGTCGTCGTCACGCAGACCGCGCTGGATATGGTGAGACGGGAGTTGAGGAAACGGTGATTGGGTCCCGGGTTTCGGGTGTCGGCTGTGGATATTCGACATTCGTGATTCGAGGCTTGTGGTGGAATACCGGTTTAAGGTGTTAATCCTGCACGGAGACTTGGCAACACACACTTGAATTACAGACGGCGAATTACGAATCACGAGTCGCCAATCACAGGTTGCGAGACCCGAATCCCGAGACCCCAAACCAAACCGCTCATGCGCTTATTCATTGCCGTGGACATTTCGGAGGCGATCGCGACGGCGGTCGCGAATTTCGCACAACAACTGCGTCAGGTCAACGCGGACGTGGCCTGGGTGAAGCCGGGAAATTTCCACCTGACGTTGAAGTTCCTCGGCGAGACGCCGGACGGCCAGCTTGGTGACATCCGGGCTGCGCTGGACTTGGTGACGCCGCCACGGAAGGTGTTTGAGTTGGAGATACGCGGGACGGGCTGTTTCCCCGAGACGGGCATGCCGCGGGTGGTCTGGGTGGGCACGGGTGCGGGTCGGGAGGCGTTGAGGGCGCTGGCGGACGATGTCGAAGGAGCGGTGGAAACCTTGGGGTTCGCGCGGGAGCGGCGCGCGTTTGCGGCGCACCTGACGATTGGCCGGGTCCGTGGTCCGCGGGGCGCCGAACGGCTGCGGCGGAGGCTGGAGGAGGCGTTGGATACGGTTTTCGGCCGGTGCGGCGTGGAGTCCATCCGTCTCTACAAGAGCACCCTGACCGCCGGCGGTTCCATCTACGAAATGCTGCACGAGGCGAAGCTGGGGCAAGGGGATGGAAATGGTAATTCGTAATGGGTGATTGGTAATTGGGGATTGGAGGGGGGTGCGTCATTCTGGTGAGAGGGTTGGATTCGGTTGGGGAACACCATGATTTTGCCTTCCATGAAACGTAGCCAAGGGATGGCTGCGAATGGAGGGAATCCCATTTTTGATGAAACGAAGCCAAATGAAAAACAGCAACTATCGCCTTTGCAGCCGGTTGCAGAATCGGCATCTCCCGAAATCGACGAAACGAAGCCAAATGTGTACGGGTGGAGGGTTGCAACTCCCGGTCCGCCTCTGTCTTGACGGGGGGCGCGATTTGCGCATACCATCCGCGCCGCTCGTTTGATGGAGTACTTGCATGTCTGTGTTTGAACTTCCAGAACAGCTGAATGCGGCTACCGTGCTGGTGGATGCCCACCTCGCGGCAGGACGCGGTGCCAAGGCCGCCATCATCAGTGGCGACGAGACCATCACCTATCGTCAACTGGCCGAGAACGTCAACCGCGTCGGCAACGCCTTGCGGACCCTGGGGGTGCGCATCGAGCAGCGCGTGGCCATCCTGATGCGGGACTGTCCCGAGTGCGTCTATGCCTTCTTCGGCGCGATGAAGATTGGCGCGGTCCCCATCCCGATCAATACGGTGCTCGGCGCCAAGGACTACGAGTACATCCTCAACGACAGCCGCGCCCATGTGTTGGTGGTGGAACCCATGTTCCTGAACCTGATCATGGAAATCCGCGGCCACCTGAATTTCCTGGAGCATATCGTGGTCGGCGGGTCGGGCAACGGCGGGCCGTTGAACCTGAAGGACCTGATGGCCAAGGCGTCGCCCAAGATGGACGCGGCGAAGACCACGAAGGACGACGCGGCGTTCTGGCTCTACAGCTCGGGCACCACCGGTTATCCCAAGGGCACCGTCCACCTGCACCACGACATGATCGTGTCGGCGGACGCCTACGCGCGCGACACCATCGCCATGACCGAGCACGACGTGTCGTACTCGGTGGCCAAGCTGTTCTTCGCGTACGGGCTGGGCAACGGCCTGTATTTCCCGATGCGGATGGGCGGGACGACGATCCTCCTGCCGGACCGTCCGATGGCCGACAAGGCGTTCGAGATGATCGACCGCTACCAGCCGACGGTGTTTTTCGGCGTGCCGACCAGCTACGCGGCGATGCTGCACATGGCGGAGAAGACGAACCGCACGCAGCTCGGCCGCGTCCGGATGTGCATCTCCGCCGGCGAACCGCTGCCGCGTCCGTTGCTGGAGAAATGGAAGAAGCGTTTCGGCGTGGACATTCTCGACGGCATTGGGTCCACGGAAATTCTTCACATCTACATCTCCAATCGTCCGGGGTGCATCCGTCCCGGCAGCACCGGCCAGATCGTACCGGGCTATGAGGCGCGGATTGTGGACGACGACGGCCGGGATTTGCCGCCCGGCCACACCGGCACGCTGCTCATCAAGGGCGAGAGCGTGGCCGCCGGCTACTGGAACAAGCACCAGCAGACCAAGGAGACCTTCCGCGGCGAGTGGATCAACACCCACGACAAGTTCTCCATGGATGAGGAGGGCTATTACTGGTATTCCGGCCGGACCGACGACATGTTCAAGGTCAGTGGCCTGGCGGTCTGGCCCGCGGACGTGGAGCATGTGCTGCAGGGACATCCCGCCGTGCTGGAGAGCGGCGTCATCGGTGTGCTGGATGACGATGGCCTGACGAAGGTCCGCGCCTACGTGGTGCTCAAGGACGGCCACAAACCCTCGGAGGAGCTGGTGCGCGAACTGCAGGCGTTCGTCAAGACCAACACCGCGCCGCACAAGTATCCGCGCTCGATTTATTTCGTGAAGGACCTGCCCAAGACGGCCAGCGGCAAGATTCAGCGCTACAAGCTCCGCAAAGCCGCTCATGCCGGCAAACACCACGAAGGCGTGGAAGCCTATTTCGAACTGCACGTCTGACCGGGAGGGTGGGAGTTGAAGGAGGCTGTGAACCGTCATGCGCTTCCAGACGTCGTCGAGGTGAAGTGTCCGGCCTGATGCACATGAAGCGACAACACCGGATGGGGACCTGGCTGCTGTGCCTCTGCTTTTTCCTGCCCCTCACCGCCCACGCCCAGACCACGGCGAAGGAGTGGATCGAACAGGGCCGGGCCAAACACCTCAAACGCGATTATGCCGGCGCCATTGCGGACTACACCCGCGCGCTCGAACTCGATCCGGCGAATGCAGGGGCCTATGCCCGTCGAGGCGATGTCCTGCGAGAGAAGGGGAACGTCACCAGCGCACTGGTAGATTTGAACCGCGCGATCGAACTGAATCCCAAGGAGGCCACTGCGTATGCCAGTCGCGGCGCTGCAAGACAGGCGAAGCGGGATTACAAGGGCGCTTCTGCGGATTACGACCGTGCCGTTGAACTCGATCCCAAATACGCATGGGCCTACGCGCGCCGTGGAAGCCTCAAAAAGACGAAAAAAGACGTGGCGGGTGCCATGGCGGATCTCAACCGTGCCATCGAATTGGATCCGAAGAACGTCTATGCGTACTCCCAGCGCGGTTTCGTCAATAATGCGCGCGGCCGATGGGATGTGGCGATAGCTGACTTCACCCGTGTTATCGAGTTGGAGCCGGCAAAGGCCGACGGTTACTTCAACCGCGGTCAGGCCAAGCACAACAAGCGCGATTATGCGGGTGCCATCGTCGATTACGATCGCGCGGTTGAACTCGCCCCGGCCTATCCCTACGTCTACGTGAACCGGGGATTGGCCAACGCTTGGCTCGATCGGATGGATGCCGCCATTGCGGATTACAGCCGCGCCATCGAGGTCGATCCTGAAAACAAGGATACATATGTCTATCGTGCCTATGCCAGGACCGCCAAGGGCGATTACGATGGCGCTTTTGCGGATTACGCCCGGGCCGGGGAACTGGACCCGGAAAGTAAACCCCACTACCTGCATGAGCAGGGCGATTTGCGTTTCAAACAGCGCCGGTT
>CAZAAF010000056.1:0-1422 GCA_964482575.1 uncultured Verrucomicrobiota bacterium
TGTGGCTCGGGCCGGCGCCGATGGCGCCTTACTGTTTCCAGCGTTGCCGTCCGTGGACGGAGGGGCAGGGCTGGGGCGGCTACAGCATCTGGTACTGCATCTCCGATTACTGCCTGGGCATGATCGGCAACTGGGGAATCCATCATCTGGATATCGCGCAGTGGGGAAATGGCACCGACTTGAGCGGCCCGACGGAAATCGAGGGCACGGGCGTGTTTCCCGAGAACATGCTTACGGATTGCGCCACGAACTGGCAGATCGAGAACCGGTATGCCAACGGCGTCACGCTGATTCACATGGATGACAAGACCGCCCTCAAGCATCCGTTGCAGCAGGGGGGACACGGTCATGGCGTGATGTTCCTCGGCACCGAGGGCTGGGTACATGTGGACCGTTCGCGCCTGGACGCCGAGCCCAAATCACTGCTGACGGCGAAACCCGGGCCTGACGAGATCCATCTCTTCAAGAGCGACAACCATCACGCAAACTTCATCGATGCTGTCAAAGGCCGGAACAAGCCGGCGGCGTCGATCGATATTGCCGTTTGCTCGGACATTTTGTGCAACCTCGAGCAAATCGCGATCAAGCTGAAGCGAAAACTCCATTGGGACCCGGTCCGGGAGGTTTTTGTAAACGATGACGAGGCCAACCGGATGCTGGACCGGCCCATGCGTGCGCCCTGGAAGGTGTAACGGCGTGATGCTCCGGAAGAGAAGGTGAGGAAGGTATGAAGATGTTTCATCCTGGGAAAGCCCTGCTGCCACAAACGATCCGTATCATCGCCGTCGCCCTGGCGGTTGCGAGTGTCGATGCCGCCGAATTGCGAATCGGCGCGGCAACAACCAGCATCACGCCGGACAAACCTGCGGCGCTCGACGGGCACCGCGCATTGCGCATTTCAACGAAAGTCGAAACGCCGATCACCGCTACCGCCCTGGCGCTGGAATCGTGCGAGGGCGACAAGGTTCTGGATCAGGCGGTGATGGTTTCTTGCGACATCGTGGCCATCCGGGAGGGAATTCAAGACAAGGTGCGCGAGAAGGTAAAATCGCGTCTGCCGGACTTCGACGTCGCCAAACTCTTTTTGAATGCGACGCACACGCACAACGCGCCGGTGACGGTGGAAGGACGCTACACGTTGCCGGACAGCGGCATTATGAGGCCGGCGGAGTACGCCGAGTTCATGACCAGCCGGGTTGCGGACGCGGTGGTCGAGAGCTGGCACAAACGGCGCGCCGGCAAAGTGGCTTGGACGCAGAGTCAGGCGGTCGTCGCACAGAACCGCCGTGCCACGTATGCCGATGGCACGGCCAAAATGTACGGTCCCACGAACACAGCAGCTTTCCGTGGTCTCGAAGGTGAAGAGGACCACAATCTCGACGTGCTGTTCTTCTGGAATGGCCAGAAGAAGCTCATCGCAAC
>CAZAAF010000056.1:1432-3226 GCA_964482575.1 uncultured Verrucomicrobiota bacterium
CTATCACCCCTAGCCCGATCGTCCCGTGGCCGTGCCGGTGCGGGCGGCGATCAGACCTCCCATCTGATGTACGGCAAGGCGGCGGATGAGCGCATGCGCAAGTTGCGGGGCCTCACACGACGGGAGGAGGTTGCCCGGCGCATTGTCGCGGGTTGGGAGGATGCCTACGCATGCGCGCGCAAGGACGTCCGCAGCGATGTTGTGTTGCAGCACTGCGTCAAGGAGATCGAGTTGCCCCACCGTCAGGTCACCGAATCCGAGGTGGCCGAGGCCCGCAAGGAAGCCGCCAAGTTCGCCCGGGATCCCGCCCAGCGCTGGAACTACCGCTGGAATCAGGCCGTTGTGGAGCGTTACGAGGCCCAGCACGCCGGCACGGAAGGCACACACAACATGGAACTGCACGTCGTGCGCCTCGGCGATGTGGCGATTGCAACGAACGAGTTTGAGTTGTTCACCGACTTTGGCGTCCAGATGAAAGCCCGCAGTCCTGCGGTGCAGACGTTTCTCATCCAGCTTGCG
The DNA here is from genome assembly GCA_964482575.1 of uncultured Verrucomicrobiota bacterium. GTDB lineage: Bacteria > Verrucomicrobiota > Verrucomicrobiia > CAIQCK01 > CAIQCK01 > CAIQCK01. Next base: position 1,952 of record CAZAAF010000056.1, read on the forward strand.
GCAGGATCCTACGGCTATCTGCCCACGGAACGTGCCGTGCGCGGCGGCCACTACAGCGCCGTGATTCAAAGCAGCCGCATCGGCCCCGACGGCGGCGAGGTGCTGGTCGAGCGCACCGTCGAAGTCATGAATGAACTTTGGAAACCGCTCCCCAAGCAGCCATGAAAACGAGATTCGCCGCGCTCTTCATCATTGTCGTTGCCGCCACCACCGCTTCCGCCGCCGAACTGCACATCGGTGCGGCGACGGTCAGCATCACGCCGGACAAACCTGTGGCACTGGACGGCCAGTTCAACACGCGCATCTCATGCGGTGTGGACAACCCGATCACCGCCACCGCTGTGGCCATCGAGGCGCGTGAAGGTGGACGGTGCGTGGATCAGGCAATCCTGCTCTCCGTGGACATCGTGGTGTTTCGCCGGCCGATTCCCCAGCCGTTGCGTGAAAAACTGCACGCGATGCTGCCGGAGTTTGATTCGCGCAAGCTGGTCATGACCGCCACCCACACGCACACCTCGGCGGTGACCGAGGAAGGCGCTTACGATCTTCCCAAGGAAAGTGTCATGCAGCCCGGCGAGTATGCTTCATTCCTGGTGGACCGGCTTGCCAATGTTTGCGTCCGCGCGTGGAAACAACGCAGCCCCGGCGGCGTGAGTTGGGGCTTGGGCCACGCGGTGGTGGGGTTGAACCGGCGGGCGGTTTATGCCGACGGCACGGCGAAGATGTATGGCGCGACCAACGACCCGAAATTTCGGGGCATCGAAGGTGGCGAAGATCATGGCCTGGAGATGCTTTTCTTCTGGACCGGACAAAAGAAACTGCTGGCGACCGGCATCAACGTGGAGTGCCCATCCCAGGAGGTTGAACACCTCAGGACCGTCAACGCCGACTTCTGGCATGACGTGCGACGGCAATTGCATGCCGGTCTTTCGAAAGACCTTTTCGTGCTCGGATGGCCCGGTTCCTGCGGGGACCTCTCACCGCATCGGATGTACCGCAAGGAGGCCGAGGATCGCATGCTGAAGTTGCGCGGACTGACGTACACGCAGGAGATCGGCCGGCGCATCGCTTCCGAGGTCAAGGATGTCAGCCGCCTGGTGGGCCGCGACATCCGCACCGAGGTTCCGTTTGCACATACCGTGATGGATCTCAATCTCCCCGTGCGGAAGGTGACGGAAAAAGAGGTGGCGGACGCACAAAAAGAGATCGAGAAGCTGAAGAAGAACAGCGACAAAAGCCGTCGGGCGGCGTGGTTCCAACGAACGATTGACCGCT
>CAZAAF010000056.1:3247-12301 GCA_964482575.1 uncultured Verrucomicrobiota bacterium
ATGTCCTTCGGATCGGGGACATCGCCATCGCCACGAATCCGTTCGAGTTGTTCCATGACTACGGCGTGCAGATGAAAGCCCGGAGCAGGGCGTTGCAGACGTTTGTGATTGAACTGACCTGCGGCTTCGGAACCTACCTGCCGACGGCGCGTGCGATGGCCGGTGGCGGCTACAGCGCGGTGATCCAGAGCAACCGCGTGGGCTCCGAGGGCGGGCAGATGCTCGTGGAGCGCACGGTGGAGGCCATCAACGCGTTATGGCCCGAGACGAAGTGACATCCCTCCCGATACTCCGATGAAAAAACTCGCGGTTCTTCTCATCGCGGCTTTGCTCGTCCCCTCTTTTTGTATCGGGGCGGAGACACAGTCTGCACCCAAGCCTCCTGTCGCTGTCGCAGGCCCGTCGGGCTGGCGTGTGGGACCGACGGCGTGGAGTTTCCGCTTGTTCACGTTGTCGGAGGCCATCGACAAGACCGCCGCGCTGGGCATGAAATACCTGGAAGCTTTCCAGGGCCAGCGCGTCAACAAGGAGGGCGACCGCAAGCTGGACGCCGGCCTGCCCGATGACGGCATTGCCCAAATCCGTGCCAAGCTCGACGCGGCCGGGGTGAAGTTGACCAGCATCTACATCGGCAGCCTTCCCGGCGACGAAGCCGCGTGCCGCCGGACGTTCGAGTTTGCACGCAAGCTGGGCGTGGAGTTCATCGTGTCCGAGCCTGCGCCGGAGGCGTTGGACGTCATCGAGAAATGCTGCAACGAATATCGGATCAACGTCGCCCTCCACAATCATCCCCAGGGTAAGTCGCGCTATTGGCATCCGCGCGAGGTCCTCAAGGTCTGCGAGGGTCGCGGGCCGCGCATCGGCGCGTGCGGCGACACCGGGCACTGGCTGCGGTCCGGCATCCAGCCATCCGATGCCGTGCAAATGCTCGGCCGCCGGCTGCTGACGCTCCATGTGAAAGACCTTGACGAGGCCCGGCATGACGCGCCGTGGGGCACGGGCAAGGGGGATATCGCCGGATTGTTTCGCACGCTGCAGCGGTTGCAGCTCACACCGGCGTTGTTCGGCATCGAATACGAATCGAAATGGGAGAACAACACGGCTGAAATTGCAGAGTGCGGGAGGTTTTTTGAGCAGCAGGTCAAGAACCTGGTGGTACCCGCTGCCAGATAGGGTTGTCACAGAGGGAAAACGCGAAGGACAAAAAGTACGCGCTGGTTGTCGCATCCAGCAACTGACCGAACACCGAAAGGAATGGGATTATGGGCAAGATACACGTCGGACTGAACACGGAGTTTTCACGCAGCTCGGACAAGCCGTTCGAGTGGGCCGTCAAGGCGGCTGCGGACATGGGTTACAAGTACATCGAGCCCATGGTTCATTTCGGCCGCGAACTGATGAGCGAGGCGGGTTATTTTCACACCGTCTCGATGTTCGACGATCCTTACCGCATCAAGGACGCCTGCGACAAGGCGGGGCTGACTATTTCCGGACTGCAGTCGCACGGTCCGCTGGGCCGGCCCGATGTGCACGGCGAATATATCAAGCTCGCCGTCCGCGTTGCCGGTGAGATCGGCGTGCCGGTCGTCAATACCGACGAGGGAATGAAGGCGAAATGGACGACCGAGGAGGAGGACTTCGTCCTGATCAAGTACACATTGCAGGAGGCGGCGTTCATTGCCGAGCGGCGTGGCGTGAAGATCGGACTCGAGCCGCACGCGCAATACTCGCGTTCGCCCGACGGCCTCGACTGCATCTACAACCTGGTGAAATCGCCCGCCATCGGCATCAACCTCGACACGGGCAATGCCTATCTCTGCGGCCACGATGTCTATGCCTGGCTGGAGCGCGTCGCCTCGCGGCTCGTCCATCTCCACGCGAAGGACATCTCCGTCCAGCAGTCCGGCGTCGAACGTGGCAAGGTGACCGGCACCGCGGTGGGGTGTGCCTGCGGCGAGGGCGTGCTCGACTGGGCGCGCATCATCCGGATTGTACGCGACAAATGCCCGCGCGACATCGTCTTCTCCGTCGAGTGCGGCACACCCGATCAGGCGGCGAAGAGCCTCAAGCACCTGAACTCGCTGCTGGGTTGAGGAGCGGCCCGCTGGCGTATGAATCGGACGCGATGGCCTGGGTGGGTGCTGGCCTGCTGGCTGGGCGGAAGCGCCGTCGTTGTTTGCGGCGCTGCACCCGATCCACCGGAACCGCCCGCACGTAGTGAAGTCGAAGCGGTGCTCGCAAAAGCCACCGCGGCGAAAGGAGCGGCGCGCCAGCTCCGGATCGTGCTTCTGGCCGACAAGAAAGACCACGGCGTCAACGAGCACGATTATCCGCTCTGGCAGGAACGGTGGGCTCTGTTGCTCGGGGGCCGCGCCGCGTCGACGGCAACCCAGGTCAACCTGTTCGGCCCGGCCATCGTGGACCCGATGGCTGGGGTGGGCGCGGAGAAGGTGGACGTGATGTGCGCCCGCGGCTGGCCGACAGACGACCAGTTCGCATCGGCCGATGTCGTCGTTGCGTTTTGTTACCTGTCGTGGAGCGAGGAGCACAAGCGCCAGCTCAAGCAGTATCTCGATCGCGGTGGTGGGTTGGTGCTGATTCATTCGGCGACATGGACCAAACCCAGGGCAGACGCCGGTGTGGCGGCGCTGGTGGGCGTGGGAGGGTTCACCCGTTACCGGCACGGACCGATGCAGTTGGAGATCACGGCTCGCCATCACCCCATTTGTTTCGGGCTCCCGCCAGGGCTTTCGTTGCTCGACGAACCCTACTGGCCGCCGACACCGCCTCTCGCAGCGGATCGCGTCACCACGCTGGCGAGTTCGAGCGAGAAGGTGGAAGCGACCGGTGAGGCTGTGTCGCCCCAGCCGATGTTCTGGGCATGTCCGTCCGGTCGTGGCCGCGTGTTTGGCTGCGTGCCGGGTCATTACACATGGACGTTTGACAACCCATGGTTCCGCCTCCTGGCGTTGCGCGGGATCGCGTGGGTGTCCGGTGATTCTGCCACCCGCTTCGATTGTCTGGTGCTCCGCGGCTCGCGCGTCGCAGACAGGTGAACCCGGACTTCTCCACACCGCAGTTGTCTTGAACCGGTCTGCCGGTCCTTTCCTGCACGAGGAAAAGCGCTTTACAGAACATCATATATAATATATGGAACAGGTTGTGAACGATGGCATCAAACGCCCCCTGCTCCGGGATCAGATTCGCGAGCACCTCCTGGAACGCATCGGAAACGGCACCTTGGCTCCCGGCGACCGGATTGTGGAGGCGCGCATTTGCGAGGAACTCGGCGTCAGTTCAATTCCGGTTCGTGAAGCCATCCTTGAATTGGTTGTGACCGGCGTGCTGGCATCGGCCACGCACAAGGGAGCCTGGGTTCGCGAAGTGAGCCTTGATGAGACGGTGGAAGCGTTGCATGTCAAGGCATCGCTTGAGGCTCTGGCCGCGCGCCTGGCCACACCGCGACTGAAGGAACATAGTGCCGGGTTGCGCCAGATTTACGACAACCTTGTGAAAGCGGCCCGTCGGAAGGATTTCGTGGATTACCAGCGGTGCAACCAGGCTTTTCACCGGCACATCGTGGAGGCGACAGGTAACACGGTGTTGCTGCGCTCATGGTCGTCCCTGGCTTTTGGAGTGCGCACGCGGTTTATCATGGATCTTGTGGCCACCGGGGATGCGGTCGGCATTGCACGTGGTCATGAGTCGATCATCGAAGCGTTTGAGGCGGGCGATGCGGAACGCGCGGCAGCGTTGCTGGCGACGCATTCCAATCATCTCGGCGCCTTTCTATTACGGCAGGATGCGGCCACGAAAACAACGCCGCGGGCGGCGCGATCGACCAGGGTGGGGCGCGGAACAAAACAAGTGAAGGAGAAGCATGCAAGATAGAATACCGGTTCACGATGCGCAGATAACACGGCGCAGATTCCTCGGCAAGGCGGCGACCGCGTCTGCCATGCTCACACTGCCATCGTTCGGACTCCTTTCCGCCCGGGCGCAGACCAACGCCGAGGCGGATGAACGGCAAAAGATCGAGGCGGCGATTCCAACGAAGGCATTCGCCGCTCCACGCAAGCCTCGCAAGCTGCTGGTGTTTGGCCTGAACGTCAACTATGGCGGACATCCGTCCATCCGCACCGCCAACCTCGCGTTCGAGTTGATGGGCCGGAAGACGGGCGCCTTTGAGACGACGGTCAGCCGTGATCCGGCGGTGTTTGCGCCGGAGAGCTTGCGCCAGTTTGATGCCGTCTTTTTCAACAACAATGTCGGCAATCTTTTCGAAGACACGACGCTGCGGCAAAGCCTTGTGGAGTTTGTGGTGGGCGGCGGCGGGATGATGGGGTGCCACGGCACGACCGTGGCGTTCACACGGTGGCCGGGCGCGCACGAGGATTGGCCGGAGTTCGGCATCATGTTGGGCGGCCGTGGTGCGAATCATCGCGTTAACAACGAGCATGTGTTCATCAAGCTCGATGATCCCGGACATCCGGTCAACGCGCCGTTCGGCGGCAAGGGCTTCGATTACCGGTCGGAGTTCTTCCGCGTCCATGGGCCGTATTCCCGTCAGCGCGTGCGCGTGCTCTTCAGCATCGACACGGCGAAGACGGACCTTGGCGACAAGCGCGACGGCACGTTTCGCAAGGACGGCGATTACGCGCTGGCCTGGCTTCGGAACTACGGCCGGGGCCGCACGTTCTACTGCACCATCGCGCACAACCCCTATGTGTTCTGGGACGCGACCCTGCTGCGGTTCTATCTGGCGGCGGCGCAGTTCGTGCTGGGCGATCTGCCCTGCCCGACGATCCCGAGCGCGAAACTGACGCCGGCGATTTGCGCGCAGGAGAAGCTTGGCTGGCGGCTTGGAATGGAGGCATGCACGTTTCACGACCTCACGATGTTCGAGGCCATCGACAAGACCGCGCAGCTCGGCGTGTTGTTTCTGGGCGGGCAGTACAACCAGAAGGTCAGTCGCGAGATTCCCAAGAACTTCGACATGCAGCTTTCGGACGACGAGCTGCGGCAGATCCGGTTGAAACTCGATGCGGCAGGTGTTCGCCTGTTGACGTATTCCCTTACGGATTTTCCTGGGGATGAAGCCGGTTGCCGGCGCGTCTTCGAGTTTGTCCGGAAAATCGGTGTCGAAACGATCGTGTCCACGCCGTCACTGGAGACGCTCGACAGGGTCGGGAAGTTCGCAGAGGTGTTCGACATCAATGTGGCCATTCGCAGCCACGACCGGAAACGCACGCCGCCGCCGTACTGGCGACCGGAGGGCTTGTTGAAGGCGTGCGAGGGACACAGCAAGAAACTCGGGGTGTGTGGCGACACCGGCTATTGGCTGCGCTGCGGTATTGATCCGATGAATGCGTTGCAGGTGTTGAAGGATCGACTCATCACCGTTCAACTGCGCGACGTAAGCGAGAGCAGCCTGCAAGGCCGTGAGGTTCCGTGGGGCCGCGGGGTCGGCCGGATCGCTGAGTTTCTCCGCGAAGTGAACCGGCTTGGCATTCAGCCGACGATGTTCAGCCTTGACCATGCCGGCAACGGGACTGATGTGTTGCCGGAGGTTGCGTCGTGTGTGGAGTTCTTCAACAAGGCAAGCGTGGACATTGCCGGCCAGGACAAATCATGAAACAGCATTCTCTCCAAACCTCGTTGGGTGCTGCGTCAATCACCCGCCGCCAGTTTCTGGGCCGCGCGGCGATGACGTCGGGAGCCATTGCGGCACCATGGATTCTTCCTCCGTCCGCGCGTGGGGCGGACGGAACCGTGGCGCCAAGTGCCCGGCTTAACGTGGCGTTGATTGGACGCGGATGCATGGGCCGCGGGCATTTGAACTGGCTGGTGAACCAGCGCGAAGTCCAGATGCTGGCCGTCTGCGACGTGGACCGTGAACGGCGCGAGGATGGCAAACGCCTTGTGGAGGAGACTTATGGTGCCCGGTTGACCGGCGGCGCTTATCACGGCTGCGCAGCCAGCAATGATTTTCGCGACGTGCTCGCCCGGTCCGATGTGGACGCGGTGGTCATCGCCACGCCGGATCACTGGCACACGCCGATTTCGATTCTGGCGGCCGAAGCCGGCAAGGACATCTACTGCGAAAAACCGGTGTCGGTGACGATTCACGAAAGCCGGCGGCTTGTAGACACGGTGCGGCGGTACAGCCGCGTGTTCCAGACCGGCACGCAGTACCGTTCCATCCCGCGCATCCGGCAGGTCTGCGAGTTTGTGCGGGCGGGCGGGCTCGGGCGCGTGAAATCGGTGTTCACCATCTGGAGCAAGTACTCGATTCCGAATGTCGGCCCGTCGTACGTGCCCATGGATCCCGCGTTGCCCGTCGAGCCAACGCCGGAGGGGTTGGATTGGAACTTATGGGTGGGGCCGGCGACTTGGCGGCCTTACAGCCATTACTATCATCGCAACCCGATCCCCGGTGTGGTGCCGTGGGTCTTCAGCGAGGCGTTTGGCGTTGTCGCGGCGACCGGCTACCAGTCGCATGCGGCGGACGTGATCCAGTATGCGCTCGGCATGGAAACCAGCGGGCCGGTGGAAGTCCTTCATCCGGACAGTGGGGCATTTCCGACACTGACCTTCCGCTATGCAAACGGCACGCTGCTGCATCATGTGGACCACTGGGGCATGGTGAAGGACCTTTACAAGGCCGTGCCCGCCACGGCGCGGCTCGCGGGCGGTTTTGGCGGTCTCTTTGTCGGCGAACGCGGCTGGATGACCTCGATGAGCACCGGCGGCCCGATCGAGGGTGAGCCGGTGAGCCTTTTTGCCGAGATGAGACTCCAGTCGCGCGACGACGACCTGAGCAACAACCATCACGCGAACTGGCTCGGGTGCATCCGCACGCGCACGCGACCGAGTTCGCACGAGGAGATTGGCCACCGGTCGGCCTCGCTGGGCCATCTGGCCATCATCGCCTACAAACTGGGCCGCTCATTGAAGTGGGACCCAGTGAAGGAAGAGTTCCTTGGCGACGACCAGGCCAACCGTCTGCGTTTCCGTGCCCAACGCTCGCCGTGGAACGTGTAGGCGGACGGTGGCTTCGTTGACACGAATCAGGGTTGGGGAATGCCCAGGTCGGCGGCCAGCGTCTTGCGATACTCTGCTTTATCGGCGTCCTTCCATTCTTTGATACGCGTCATGGGACTGGCCGCCAGCGTTTGTGTGAAGGGTGCAAATCGCTTTTGTGCCAGCGCGATCAGTGCGATTTGTGACGCCGTGCGTTTCTCCGCGGATGTCTTCATGGCCGCCCGTGCCTGTTCGACAATCGTATAGTCCACGCTCATCCGCGAACAGCGCACCCGGCTGAGGACGGCGGCATCGCCGGCCGCGCGTTTCTCCGCCTCGTCCCACAGCGTGTTGGCCTTCGCGAGCATGTCCGGCGGCAGATGCGTGTTGACCGGCTTGTCATACAGTTTGACGAGGAGCTTCTTGTCGGCCGCCTGGTCGTGAATCAGGTCGAGGTAATGGCGGACCGGCGGTGCGGCGGTAGCGTAATACGCCATGAGGAATTCGTTCATCGCCGTATCGCGATCGTAGCGCGGGTTCCACAAGAACTTCGCCGCCATATAGGTGTTCAACGCCGCCATGTCGCCCCCCGGCGTGTCGTAGCTGCCTTCCTCGAACACACCCGTCGCATGATTGGCGGCAAAGAGGCGGATATTGTCATCCAACGCGCGTTTGTTTGGAAACGGCAGCAGGTAGTGGCTGAAGTCCGTCATGTAATCCCAGATCCAAAGCCGGTCGCAGACCTTGGCCCAGGCGCGCAGGTCGGCGATGAACCGGTTGTTCACCTCCGAGCAACCGCTGGCCAGCGGATGCGAAAAACAGCACTCGATGTTGGCGAGCCGGATCACCACGTTGCGGCGCGGGCGCATCGTCGTGGGCGCCTGGCGCGACCATTGGTACGCCAGCGTCTCGACGATCTTGCCGGGAAACTCCGGCTCGATGGCCTCGGCCACGGCGTTGATCAGGTGTAGCACCTGCGCCATCTGGGTTCCTTCGCGCTTGCCCAGCGCCGCGCAGCGATCGCACTCGCAGTACCGCTTGTTGTCGTTCTGACTGAGCGAAAAGACCGTCGCCTCCGGCTGGGCGCGCATCGCGTTGCGGACCGCCTCCGTGCAAAGACGGATGACCTCCGGGTTCGTGCAACACAACTGGTTCGTATCCCGCTTGCCCTGCCAGAGCGCGTAATAATCCGGGTGCGCCTCGAAATATTTGTCCGACGGCACGATCTTGCCCATCGTGTGCACGAAGAACCCGAACCCGAACCGGACGCTGCCACCGTGGCGTGCGTCGAGTTCCGGCACGGGCGGCCGGATGTTCTGCTTCTCCAGCAACCGTCCGCGACCGCCCGCACCGTTGAGCCGGTTGCGCGCCATCCAGTTGCCGTCGAAGCTCTCCCACAGGTAGGTTTCGCGATACTCGAAAGCGGGTGCCTGGCGCTTGTCGAGTTGCGGCAACGGCAGCCGTTCGATGTGCGGCATGCGCTCGATGTCCGGCGTGAACCAGCGGCAGCCGAAAGGGTCCTCCAGCAGGCCATAGACGCCGTAAAGCGTGCCGCGCGGCTCGCCACCGGCGATCACCAACCGCTCGCCAACCGTGCGCAGGACACAGTCTTCCTTTCCCAGCGCCGCCCAGTCCATCGGAATGCCGCAGGATTCGAAACGACTCGACCGCCCGACGAGAATCTCGTGTGGTTGTGCCGGTTCCGTGTCCGTGACCACCGGGAACCGCGCGCCGGTCATTTTTCCGAGACACGACTGAAGTTCTTCGGCGGCGTAACGGGTTGGAGCGGGCGCGTTGGCCGCCACCACGATCCGGTAGGTGGATTGCCGGTTTTCGGCCAGCCAGGCGCGGGGCGGCACCGCATCGAAAACCAGTTCGCCATGCTCGTGGCGGGATTGTGTGTCCGCCGCGAGCGCCTTGGCTGTTTGTTTCCATGACGCTGCATCCGCCTCGGCGCCGCGCACCACCACGGTCGCCTCGATTTTCGTGCCGCGTGTGCCGGCCGCGTGCGAGTAAATCTGATTGTAGAGG
>CAZAAF010000056.1:12311-13607 GCA_964482575.1 uncultured Verrucomicrobiota bacterium
CAAACCTGACGGCACCATGCTCGAGCGGTTTGGGGTACCACGCCAACATGGTGCGACGGCTCACCGGGTCGTAGAGCGCGGTCCATTTTGGATCGTCCTTCAATTTGAAATCGCCGCGGTTGTCGAACGCCCCCTCGAGCATGGTGCCGTCAGGTTTGGCCGCGATCCACTCCGTCGTGCGTGCCAGCCACGGATGCATGAAGGCGTAGAGGATGCCGATCTTCACGTCGGCGGTGACTTCGTAACAGTGCCGCTCGAGCACGGCATCGTCCGTCACGATGTAGGTCGCTTCAAGCGCCAGCGGTCCCAGCGTCGAATGTTTGTGAAGTTCGGCGCGCCGTCCGCGATAAACGGCCTTGTCGGCAAGGTCGCATGGCTTCCCATCCACCGTCAGTGAGACCATGGCGACTTGTTCGACGCCGCCCTCGTTGTGACCAGTGCCGATCCACTGGCCGCCCTCCGCCGAGAAGACGGTGCCGTAAAAACCGGTATGGTCGGCCACCTTCTCGCCTTTGCAGATGATGCGTTGGAGGGTCCACGCGCGGTCGCCGGCGAACTCCACTTTCAGGTCGCGCGTTTCAACGGTGACGACTGCGGGTTGTCCGGGTTTCAGCCCGGCGGCATGGAGCGGCCACACGGCCGTCAGCAGGATGATGACGAGGATTTTGTGCATGATATTGGGTGCGGGACGGCTATCGCCAGGACCCTGTAGTGCCAGAGTTGGCGGCGCGGTTCAATCGGAAAAACATTCGCGCGGCTCACGGGCGAAGTCCAACGCAGGCACGCAGATGCGGCTCGCGCCTTGCGGCGGATTCAATTCCTATCGGTCCCAAAGCTGCCGTTCGCTCGCAAACTTCAGCAGGGCGGCGGCGTCTTCGTCCAGCAGCAGATGTTGGCTCCGGAGCCGGCGGACAGTCTCCGTGACTTGATATAAGTAAACCATGCGGTTTGGATAGCGCTCGAGTATCGCGGGTCGCGGGTCGCCGCTTTTGAGACGCTCCTCCCGGGTGCGGGCAAAGGCCAGATACGATCCGTAATATGGCGCGAGCATGCCTTCCGCACCGTGCGGCGCGGCGCGCAGGTTCCAGCCGGTGTAGGTTGCCAGCGGGACGGCCACGTCGGGCAGGCGGATGCCGGCGACTTCGTTGCCGTCGTGGTCCACGGTCGGCACAAGCGTCTGATACGGTCGCCCAATCTTTGGGGGAACCGTGTCGGCGATGCCTTCTGTCTCCCAACGAGGGCCGAAGTCGAGACGCAGGGGCGTGTAACAGACCGCCGGCGATTGCACGCCGGGAA
>CAZAAF010000057.1:0-7178 GCA_964482575.1 uncultured Verrucomicrobiota bacterium
CAGCCGGGTTCGATTGGCGCGCAATTTGAACGGCGCGGCGTTTCCCGGTTGGGCAAAAAAGGCTGACCGCCAGAAATCGTTGGAGAGCATCAAGGCGGTAGTCCGTAATCTGCCCGAGATGAAGGGGGCCTTGGTCCGATCCATGGACGAGTTTACGGCCATCGAAAAGCAATTGCTTGTCGAGCGCCATCTTATCAGCCGTGAGCACGCCGCCAAGACCGTCGGAAGCGGGGTGGTGATCAGCGAGTCGGAGATCATCAGCCTGATGATCAACGAGGAGGACCACCTGCGGATGCAGGCGTTGATGCCCGGCTTTTGTCTGCATGAGGCGTGGGCGGTGATTGATCAGGTGGATTCCGGGCTGGAAGATCAGCTCGATTACGCTTATTCGCCGAAACTTGGGTATCTCACGGCGTGTCCGACCAATGTGGGCACGGGGATGCGTGCCAGCGCCATGCTGCATTTGCCGGCGCTCGTTTTAGCGGAGCAGATCAACCAGATTATTCAGGCCGTCAACAAGCTCGGTCTGGCGGTCCGCGGTCTCTATGGCGAGGGGACCGAGGCCTCGGGCAATCTTTTTCAAGTGTCCAATCAGACCACCCTGGGCGAACGCGAGACGGATTTGATCGAACGGCTGGGCAAGGTGATCCTGCAGATTATCGAACACGAGAGCAACGCCCGGCAGGCGCTGTTGGAGAAGCGGCCCCATATGATTTACGATCAGGTGGGTCGCGCCTATGGAATCCTTGGCAACGCCTGTGTGCAGAGTTCCAAAGAGGCCATGAACTTGCTGTCCATGCTGCGGCTGGGAGTGGATCTCAATCTCGTGCAGGGCCTGGACCGCAAGCGGATTGACGACCTGTTTCTCCTGACCCAGCCTGCGCATTTGCAGCAGCACGTCCATCAGAAGTTGACGGCCGAGCAGCGGGACGTCATGCGGGCGAGCTTGCTGCGCGACATGCTCAAGGACATCGGGCGGCCGAAAACGATGACTTTTTCAGCCTCGGAACCCACGGACGGGGAACCGCCTGACAGCCCGGACGTGGCCTGATCGTTTGTGCCGTATCGGCACGGGGCGGGCCCGCCAGGATGCAGCAGGACAATAACCGGTACGTCCGTTGACAATCATGCTTGGAACGCTTTAGATTTAAGCCTAAGGGATTAAAAACCGATGATTGAGGGAATGAACAATTTTACGCCTCGAGCGCAACATGCATTGGCATTGGCGCGCAAGGAGGCTGAACGGTTTAACCACAACTATGTAGGCACGGAGCACCTGTTGCTGGGGCTCATCAAGCTCGGCCAGGGTGTTGCGGTGAATGTGCTTCAGAAAATGGGGTTGGACCTCGAAACGGTCCGCCTCGAGGTTGAAAAACAGGTCGGTACCGGCCCGGAGACCAAGCAGCTCGGCAATGTTCCTTTCACGCCTCGTGTAAAGAAGGTGCTCGCTTTGGCGAGCAAGGAGGCCCGGGCCCTGAATCACTCCTACGTGGGTACCGAACATATCCTGTTGGGGTTGCTGCGCGAAGGGGACGGAGTGGCGGCGCGTGTCCTGAAGAACCTCGAAGTGGACATTGAACGGACGCGTAACGAAATCTTGAAGGAGTTGGACCCGAATTTCCAGCCGCCGCCGGAAGGGGAACAACCCCCCATGGGGGCTGGCGGCGGTGGCAGTGTCGAGCCGGTTGAAAAGAAAGAGGGCAAAACACCGGCGCTGAAGGCTTTCGGTCGGGATCTGACGGAGTTTGCCCGCAAGGGCGAGTTGGACCCAGTCATCGGTCGCAAGAATGAGATCGAGCGCGTGATGCAGATCCTCTGCCGTCGCACCAAGAACAACCCAGTGCTGATCGGCGAGGCGGGTGTTGGCAAGACGGCCCTTGTGGAGGGTCTTGCGCAGGAAATCATCAAGGGGAACGTCCCGGAGCTTCTGCGGGAGAAGCGTGTCATCATGCTCGACATGGCGTTGATGGTGGCGGGCACCAAGTATCGCGGCCAGTTCGAGGAGCGCATCAAGGCCGTCATGGATGAAATCCGGCGCACGAAGAACATCATCCTGTTCCTGGACGAGTTGCACACGATTGTCGGCGCAGGGTCGGCCGAAGGGGCGATGGACGCGGCGAATATCATCAAACCGGCGTTGTCACGCGGCGAGTTGCAGTGCGTGGGGGCGACGACAATGACGGATTATCGCAAGTACATCGAAATGGATGCGTCGTTGTAGCGCCGTTTCCTGACCGTCATGGTCAACGCGCCCAGTGTCGAGGAATCCATCGAGATTTTGAAGGGCCTGCGGCCCAAGTATGAGGAACATCATCACGCCAAGCTGTCGGACGAATCGCTCGAAGCTGCCGCGCGCTTGTCGGATCGCTACCTGACGGGACGCTTCCTGCCGGACAAGGCCATCGATATCATGGACGAAGCCGGCGCCCGCGCCCGCATCAAGTCCATGACCCGGCCGCCGGAGTTCCAGGAACTGGAGAAGGAAGTGGCCAACCTGAAGCAGCAGAAGGAAAAGGCCATCCAGGCTCAGGATTTCGAAGGTGCGGCCGCGCTGCGCGACAAGGAAAAGCAGGCGAAGGAGCATTTGGAAAAGTCGCTGACGCAGTGGCGCGAGCAGCGGGATGAAAAAGAGGTCATCATCACGGAAGATGACATCCTGCATGTGGTGTCCAAATGGACCGGCGTGCCGTTGAGCCGGATGGAAAAGAGCGAGACCGAAAAACTGCTCCAGATGGAGCTGGAGTTGAAGAAGGTGGTGATCGGTCAGGATGAAGCTTGCGCCGCCATCAGCAAGGCGATGCGGCGTTCCCGCGCGGATCTCAAAGACCCGAAACGCCCCATTGGTTCCTTCATTTTCCTTGGCCCGACCGGTGTTGGCAAAAGTCTGCTGGCGAAAGCGCTTGCGGAGTTCTTGTTCGGCAACCAGGACGCACTTATCCAGCTGGACATGTCCGAATACATGGAAAAATTCAACGCCTCCCGTCTGGTCGGATCACCCCCGGGCTATGTCGGCTATGAAGAGGGCGGTCAGTTGACGGAACGCGTGCGGCGGCGTCCGTATTCGGTGGTCCTGTTCGATGAAATCGAAAAAGCCCACCCGGACGTGTTGAACATGATGCTGCAGGTGCTGGAAGACGGCAAACTGACGGACAGCCTCGGTCGCACCGTGGATTTTCGGAATACGGTCATCATCATGACATCCAACGGCGGCGCGGACGTGATTCGCAAAGGCACGACGATGGGGTTTGCCACCGCCACCGAGGCGCAGACCTACGAGATCATGAGGGACAAACTTGTGGACGAGGCGAAGCGGGTGTTTCGTCCGGAATTCCTGAACCGGCTCGATGATGTGATCGTCTTCCACTCCTTGACGAAGGTGGACCTGGCCAAGATCATCGAGATTGAGGTTGAGAAGGTGTGCGTGCGCTTGAAGTACAAGGACATCCGCATCCATCTGTCGGACAAGGCCAAGACGTTCCTTATCGAGAAGGGATTTGATCCCGCGCTGGGCGCCCGGCCTTTGCGTCGTGCGGTCGAACGATACCTGGAAGAACCCCTGGCAGAGGAACTCATTCGCGGGTCGCTCAAAGGGAACGATGTGATCGAAATCGGACTCGGCAGCGGCAAGTTGACGTTTCAACAACTGGCGGGTCACGCGTCGTAACCACGGGCTTGGTCATGCGCAGGATCTGGCACGGGTTGAAGGGTGGATACAGCACGCGCATGGCGGGATGACACAGAGATTTCCATGATAGCGGCCATCATTGTTGCAGGCGGAAGAAGTTCCCGCATGGGGAAGGGGATCGACAAGTTGTTCGTCAAGCTGGGGGAGGCTCCTGTCATCGCGCACACCTTGATGAAGTTCCAGAACTGCCAGGCGGTGAAGCACATTTACCTGGTGGTGCGGGCGGATGCACGGGGAAGTTTCCAGTCGATCATTCGCGATTACAAGATATCCAAGGTGCAACAGGTGGTCGCGGGAGGGGCGGAACGGCAACATTCCGTATGGAATGGTTTGCAGGCACTGCACCCCGGCACCGATTATGTGTTGATTCACGACGGCGCGCGGCCTTGCGTGTCCGACCTGTTGATTCAACAAACCATTGAGTCCGCCCGCCAGTTAGGTTCGGGCATTGCCGCCTGCAAGATCGCGGATACCATCAAGGAAGTGGACGAGGAAGGACGCATCCTGGCCACGGTGCCCCGCGATCGCTTGTGGGCGGTCCAGACCCCGCAGGCGTTTCGGCATGAACTGATTGTGCGGGCGTATCGATCCGTGATTGAGCACAACGCCCGGGTGACCGATGATGCTTCAGCCGTGGAATTGCTGGGCGAGCCGGTGCACATCGTCCAGAGTCTTCCGACGAATCTCAAAGTGACGACCCCCGCCGATCTGGACATTGCCCGGGTGTTGCTGCCGGCCAAGGTGGAGGTTGAGCCCATCGCGGTCCCAACCGGGACCTTCTATTTCGGCAAAGCCATCGAACGGGATTATCGATAGCGCAGAACCCGCCACAGGCGGGTTACGCTCCCAGCAGTTTCATCACGATCTGGTTGACCTGCTTGCCGTCGGCTTTGCCGGCGAGTTTCGGCATGACGGCCTTCATGATCAGCCCTGTCTGGGCTTTGGATGTCGCGCCTGTTTCAACGATGGCTGCCTTTACGAGTGCGGTGATTTCGTCTTCCGATAGTTGCTTCGGGAGGTACTCTTCCAGGATGCCCAGTTCCTGCCGCTCCTTCTCCGCAAGTTCGGGGCGATTCGCGGCGGAGAAACTCTCAATGGAGTCGCGCCGTTGTTTCCCCTGGCGTTTCAATACCTGAATGACGTCCTCGTCGGCCAGGGTCGAAAGCGATTTCTCCACCTGATGATAGCGGGCAGCGGAAACCAGCATGCGCAGCACCGAGGTGCGCAGCACGTCTTTCTTCAACATCGCTTGTTTCAGGTCGGTTTGGATCTTGTCGAATAGCATGGGATTCTCCGGATGGATGTCACCTGCGGTGTTGGTGGCTTATCGAATGGCAATTGAAATGAGCAACTGGCCGTTATCGTGTTCGGGCCCGGTGATGAAATAGGCGCTGCCGCTGGTCATGGTGACATTGGTTTGCAGGATTTCCGTATCCGCCCGCAGCAGTTGACAGCGGACGAAATAGGTCAGCCCCTGTTGTTTCAACAGTTTGACGCGCAACGCCAGCTTGCTGCCCAGATCCAGTTGCCGGATCTCGCCCTCTTTCAGGGACGACGCGGTTTTCGAGAGCAGGCGATACTCGCGCCACCCAAAGGCCTTGGCAAGCCGCGGCTCGGTCTCTTGCAGTCCCTTTTCATTGGAGGACATCGGGGCGTTGGTGGCATGAATCAGGCGCGCCGCGATCTCCGCCGCGCCGGCCAGGGGCGTGGAAAATACCATGACCGCTCCTGCCAGCATCGCACTCTTGATTAGCTTTAACGCGCTCAATGAAATCACATTCCTTCACCCGTACTCGGAGACTCGACTTCGTTCTCAGCCACCGTCAGGCCGTTGACCCAGATGACGGGGATGTCCACGTCCGATTTGTCGAAACGGACTTCCCCGGCCCAGAGGTTCTTTGCGTATTTCAAATCCTTGAATTCCACCTTGCCACCGCCCAGCGGCGGCAACAGGGGAAGATCGCCTGTGAGCCGCATCCCGCCGTCTGGGGCAAAGGTCTGCCACCCGGCAAGCATCGCCGTCACGAGCAGTGATGCCGCAATCGACACCAGCACCAGCCGGCGTCCCGGGAACCATCCCATCAACGAAACCTCCCGGATTTCCCTGGCATCGCCGGCCGTTTGCAATCGCTGGCGAAGCTGCGGCCAGAACTGCGTATCGTCCAACTGGTTGAGGAGGGCGGGCTTCTGGCCGGCAACCCATTGGCGGATGCGGTGCAGCTGGCCCAGATCCGCTCTGCAGTGCGCGCAACCGGTCAGGTGGCGGTGCAACCATACGGCCCGCCACCCGGCGAGTTCGTCGTCGGCATAGGCCGTCAACCACCGTTGATACCATCTGCACATCATAAAACGTCCTTCAGCAGGCGCTGGAGATGCCGTCGTGCGTAAAACAACCGTGACATCACCGTTCCCGGCGAGCATCCCACCGCCTTGGCGATGTCCTTGTATTCCATGCCTTCAAAATCTTTCAGCAAGATCACGGCGCGATGTTCAGGCGACAATTCGGACATGGCCCGGTCAATCGCCACGCGCAAATCACCGCGCTGGGCTTCGTCCGAGGGCAGCCGGGCACTGGGCGGATCGGCCATTTGGGCCTCAATCGGCTTGCTGCCCTCGGGTGTCTCTATGGGCACCGTCAGCCCGCGCGATTTCTTCCGCATCAGGTCGATGGCTAGGTTGGTTGTAATCCGATACAGCCAGGTATAGAACGCCGACTGGCCGCGGAATCGATCCATGGACTGCCAGGCCCGGACGAAGGTCTCCTGCCGGATATCCTGGGCGTCGGGTTCGTTGCGCACCATTCCGTAGGCCAGCCCGTACACCTTTTCCCGATACCGATTCACGAGTTCCTCAAAGGCGGCCATATCGCCGCGCTGGCAGCGTAGCACCAACTCAACGTCGCCCGGCAGGTTCGGTTCCACCGATCCTGCTGCCTTGGACGAAGTTGAGTCCGGGATATTCATTAAAAACCAACTAAAACGTGACGGCGGCGTTTTTTCAATCTCAACCTTTGATGACGCCCAACGGGTGCAACCGGCAGACTTTACGGGCCAGGCCGGCGGCCTCCACCACATCCACCACCTCGGCCACGTCTTTATACACGGCCGGGGCTTCCTCGATGGCCGTGCCGCGTCCGCGGGCCATCATGACCACCCCCCGTTGCTCCATATCGCGGCAAAGCTCGTTGAAATTCAACTCTCGTTTTGCCTGGCTGCGACTCATGACGCGGCCCGCACCATGGCAAATGGTGCCAAACGTCTGCGCCATCGCCTTGGGCTGGCCGGTAAGCACGAAAGAATAGCGTCCCATGTCCCCCGGTACCAGCACGGGTTGGCCGATGGCCTGGTAGCGCCGTGGCACGGAAGGGTGGTGGGGTGGAAACGAGCGGGTGGCGCCTTTGCGGTGGACGCAGACCCGGCGCGGGCGGCCGTTGATGACGTGGTCCTCGATCTTGGCGATGATCCGCGCTTTGGAGTTGAGGCGATCGAGAAGC
>CAZAAF010000057.1:7188-8878 GCA_964482575.1 uncultured Verrucomicrobiota bacterium
CGCATTTGGTGAAATCCGGAGTGCATGCAGAAAGGCGCCTTCAGCCTTGGAGGTCAGCACTTGCCGGTTGGCAAACGCGTAATTTGCCGCGCAGCGCATGGCGGCGAGGTATTCCTGTCCTTCAGGCGACTGAACCGGCGCGCTGGCAAGCTGGCGGTCGGGCAGATGGAAGCCATACTTCTGGGGGGCGCGGCCGAGGACACGCAGGTAATCGTCACACACCTGGTACCCGAATCCGCGAGAACCACAGTGAATCATCACCGTGATGCCGCCGGGGAACAATCCCATGGTCTGAGCGGCTGTCTCGTCAAAAATCTCGTCCACGACCTGGACCTCCAGGAAAATGTTGCCGCTGCCGAGGCTGCCGACTTGGCCTGCGCCGCGCTCCAGGGCGCGCTCGGTGATGGCTGACGATTCCGCCTCTGCCATGCAGCCGCCTTCCTCGATGAATTCCAGATCCTCCGTCTTGCCGAAACCCCGCGCCACAGCCCAGCGTGCGCCTTGATGGAGGACATGGCGTTCGTCATCACGCGCAAGGCGCAAGTCACTCTTCTCACCCAGGCCACAGGGGATGTCCCGGAAGAGTTGATTCACGAGATCGCGGATTTTGGGGACGACGTCCTCCCGCGTGAGTTGGGTCCGCATCAGGCGCACGCCGCAGTTGATGTCATACCCGACGCCGCCGGGGGAGACCACGCCGCCCTCGTCCAGCGCGGTAGCGGCCACACCTCCGATGGGAAAACCGTAGCCCCAATGAATGTCGGGCATCGCCAACGAATACTCCTGAATCCCCGGCAGGCACGCGACGTTGGCCACCTGTTCGAGGCAGTTATCGCCGAGGATACGCCGAAGCATGGTTTCGCTGGCGTAGATGCGTCCACACACCCGCATGCCGGCCTTGTAGGTGGCCGGCAATTCCCAAAGCACGTCCGTGATTTTGGTCAGGGGTTGCATCCCGGGGAACGGTAGCGCCCGCCACGGCAAATTCAAACATCGAAAATCACCGTCGCCACCCAGCCATCCGGGGTCGGCTGGACCGACAACTGGTGGTAAGTGACGGCTTTCACCTCTTCGGACACTTCCGAACGGCTGAAATCCACCGTACCGCCTTCCATCTGGGCGGTGAGCTTGGTCTGGCCAGAGAACTGAAGTCGGAAGTGTGTGAAACACACGCCCTCGGCGCTGAAACGGTAAAGCAATTCCGCCAGCCAATGGACCAGCAACTCGTCGATGCCGCTGGCCGAGAGTTCGATTTTGATCATCCGCCGGTCTGCGAGATCGAAGCGTCCTTGAATCTCATAGAGGGCGCGCGCGGCATGGATGAACAGTTCTTCCTGTGTCCGGCCAAAAGCGCGCACGCCGATGTCGGCGGTGTGTTCAAAAAACTCAAACGCTTTCATGGGAGTACTTCATCGGGGGAAGGGGACGGCGTGGAAGGAATACGCGCCGGGGCTTATTCATGCGGTCCCAGCCTCACGGGTCATTTGGCGAATTCCTTTTCGGTCCTCAATCGCAATTGACCGCAAGCCGCGGCAATGTCGCACCCTTTTTCAATCCGGAGAGTCGCCGCCACGCCACGACTCTTGACGCGCGCGGCAAACGCGTGACAACGGTCCGCGGAGGGTCGCCGCCAGGGCAGGCCTTCCACGGGGTTGCAGGGAATCAGGTTCACCTTGGCGTGGAGCCGTCG
>CAZAAF010000057.1:8888-13361 GCA_964482575.1 uncultured Verrucomicrobiota bacterium
CAGGGCGTCGTTCAGGCCTTCGATGAGGATGTACTCGAACGTCATCATCCGGCCTTTGGTCTTCGCGTAATACTCGCACGCGTCCATCAGTTCATCGACCGGGTGCTTGCGGTTGACCGGCATGATCTGGTCGCGCACGGCGTCCGTGGTGCCGTGCAGCGAGACAGCCAGCCGGATTTGCATCGTTTCGTTGGCCAACTTCTTGATCTGTTCCGGCAGGCCGCAGGTCGAGACGGTGATCTTCCGCGAGCCGATGTTCAATCCCCACGGGGCGTTGATGATTTTCAGCGCCTTCATCAGGGCATCGTAATTCGCCAGCGGCTCGCCCATGCCCATGACCACGATGTTCTGGACGCGAAACTCGGGGTCCGGCACCGGGGGGGCGTCGCCGACTCGAATGCCCGTGGTGCGTCCCATCCGGATGATGGCGAGTATCTGGTCCACGATTTCACCTGCCGTAAGGTTGCGACGGAATCCATGGAGCCCGCTGGCGCAGAACTTGCAACCGTATGCGCACCCCACCTGGGTGGACACGCAGACGGTGTGACGATCCGCACGGGACGTGAAGCCCGGCGTCGCCGGGATGAGGACCGTCTCAACCAACTGGCCGTCGCGCAACTGCCAGAGGAACTTCTCGGTCGTATCGGTGGAATGCTGTTCGCGCAACGCCTTGACGGTCCAGAGGTCCAGTTCCGACGCCAACGATTGCCGCAACGGCAGCGACAGGTTGCTCATGGCGTCGAAGGACTCGACGGCGCGCTCGTAGGCCCACTGGACCACCTGGGAGGCGCGGTACGTTGGCTGTCCCTGCTTGATCAGCAGGCGGGACACTTCATCCTGGGTCAGCGATTTAAGGTCTGGCTTCACGTCGTTGCAATCGGTTGCCGTTGGGATCTGGAACAGTGCGTCGGACTAGGCTTTCTTTTCCGGTGGCACCGGGGTGACCAGGGGCACGTTTTCAGCCTCATCTTCCTGGGATTCAGAGATGACGCGGGCAATCGCGACGAGCTTGTCGCCCGAGTTGAGGTTGATGAGACGAACCCCCTGGGTATTGCGGCCGCTGGTGCGCACGTCCTTGACGCGGAAACGGACCGTCTGGCCGGCCGCGGTGGTGAGCATGATTTCATTGCTATCGGTCACGCTGAGTGCGCCGACCACCAGGCCGGTTTTCTCGCTGGTGGCCATGGTGATGATGCCCTTACCGCCGCGGGATTGTTTGCGGTATTCCTCAAACTCCGTGCGTTTGCCGATGCCGTTCTCGCCGGCGACAAGCAGCGTGGCTTGCGGGTCCACGGTCTCGATGGTGACCAGCACATCTTTTTCTTCGAGGTCCATGCCCCAGACGCCGGTGGCCGTGCGGCCCATGTCGCGGACCTCGTCCTCGTGGAATCGGATGGACTGGCCGCTGCGCGAGACCAGCACGATCTCGCTGTTGCCGGTGGTCAGGCGCACGCCGATGAGTTGGTCACCCTTCTCGATGTTGATGCCCGCCACGCCGGTGCGGCGGACATTGGCGTATTCACTCAAGTTGGTTTTCTTGACGATGACGTTTTGAGTGGCGAAGAAGAGGTGCAGTTTGTCGCTGAACTCCTGGACGCGGATCATGGCGGCGATCTTCTCGCCTTCCCGCAACGCCAGCAGGTTGGCGATGGATTTGCCGCGGGAAGCGCGGCCCGCCTCGGGAATGTCATAGACCTTCTCGCAGTAAATCCGTCCGTTGTCGGTGCAGAACATGATGAAGTCGTGCGTGCTGGCCGTGAACAGGTGCTCGACAAAATCCGTGTCGTCCTTGGTGTCGGCCCCGCTGACGCCCTTGCCGCCGCGGCGTTGGGCGCGGTAGGCGGAGACGGCGGTGCGTTTGATGTACCCGCCGTGCGTGATGGTGATGATGGCGGCCTCATTGGCGATGAGGTCTTCGATCTTGATTTCGCCTTCATCGGGCACAATGTCGGTGCGGCGCGGGTCGCCGTGCTTTTCGCGGATTTCCTTCAGCTCTTTCTTGACGATGTCCCAGATTCTCGCCTCGCTGGCGAGAATGGCCTGAAGCTCCGCGATGCGATCAATGATCTCCTTGTATTCCTTGGCGATCTTGTCGCGTTCGAGGCCGGTGAGCTGGTAGAGGCGCAGTTCGAGGATGGCGTCCACCTGCGTTTCGCTGAACTCATACCGTCCGCCGACCAGCCGCGCCTCGCTGCGGATGTGCATGCCAAAGTGCTGGACCTGGGCCTTGCTCCAGGAGAACGACAGGAGCTTGATCTTGGCCTCCTCGCGGGTGCGGGATTCGCGGATGATGCGGATGAACTCGTCCAGATTGGCCAGCGCGATCAGATAGGCATCGAGGATTTCGGCGCGGGCCTCGGCCGCACGGAGCTCGAACTGGGTCCGGCGGACGATGACCTCGCGCCGGTGATCGGTGTAGCACTGGAGCAGTTGCTTGAGGTTCAGCGTGCGTGGCCGGCCGTGGTCAATGGCCAGCATGTTGATGCCGACTGTCGTTTCGAGCTGGGTGTGCTTGAAGAGGTTGCTGAGGATGATCTTTGGAATGGCGCCGCGTTTGAGCTCGATAACGAGGCGGACGCCATCTTTGTTGGTTTCGTTGCGGATGTCCGAGATGCCTTCAATCTTCTTGTCGTTGACCAGCGCCGCGACCTGCGTTTCGACGGTGGAGGGCGCCACATTGAACGGCATTTGCGTGATGACGATGTGGTCTTTGCCGCTGTGCTCCTCGATGCCGGCGCGTCCCCGGAGCTTGATCGAGCCCCGACCGGTCTTGTAGGCCTCGAGGATCGGCGCGCGGCCGCAGATGAGGCCGCCGGTCGGAAAGTCGGGTCCTTGGACGAACTTGAATAGCGATTCGACCTCGCAATCGGGATGATCGATCACATGAATGAGCGCGTCCACGATTTCGTTGAGGTTGTGGGGCGGGATGCTGGTGGCCATGCCGACGGCGATGCCGGTGGTGCCATTGCAAATGAGGTTGGGGAACCCGGCCGCGAGCACTTTGGGCTCGACCTTGGATTCGTCGTAGTTCGGCTGGAAATCCACCGTGTCCTTGTCGAGGTCGGCGAGCATCAACATCGCCAGCGGCGTCAACCGCGCTTCGGTGTAACGCATGGCCGCGGGATCGTCGCCGTCAATCGAGCCGAAGTTGCCCTGGCCGTCAATGAGCGGATAACGCATCGCGAAGTCCTGGGCCATGTGGTAGAGCGTCGGATAAATCGCGAGGTCGCCGTGGGGATGGTAGTTACCCATCGTTTCACCGACGATCTTGGCGCACTTGCGGAAGGGGCGGTTGGGATGGAGACCGAGTTCCAGCATCGAAAAAAGGATGCGGCGCTGGGACGGTTTCAGTCCGTCGCGGGCGTCGGGCAGGGCACGCGAGATGATGACGCTCACCGAATAATCGATGAACGACTTCTGCATCTCGTCAGCGATATTGATGGGACTTAGCTTCTCGTTTTGGACATACATGATGGGCAAGTAGGGTTGGTTGGCGGATAAACCTGTGTTCGGGGTGCGCAAGGGCGGTAATGGCTAAACGTCCAGGTTGCGGACATTCAGCGCGTTTTCCTCGATGAAATGGCGGCGCGGCTCGACCTCGTCCCCCATGCAGATGGTGAAGATCTCCTCGGCTTTGGCGAGATCGGGCATCTCGACCTTGACCAATTTGCGTCGGGCCGGGTCCATGGTGGTTTCCCAGAGTTGTTCCGGGTCCATTTCGCCGAGGCCTTTGTAACGCTGGATGGACATGCCGCGTTTGCCGTTTTCCTTGACCCGCGGCAGGATTTCGCTGACCGAGAAGATCGGCGTGCGATCCTCCCCTTCGACGACCTCGAACAACGGTTTGGGCTTGGCATTGGGATTCTCGTCGCGGGGCGGCGGGAGGTAACGCTCGACATCAATCCCTTTCTTTTCGAGCGTCGCAAGCAACTTGGCGATCTCCGCACCCTCGTAAATCTCATAGGTCTTCACGAAGGGCTTCGTGGCGGCGGCTTTGCCGTTCTCGGATTCGGGGAGGTCGTCGGTTTCCTCTGTTTCGTGTTCGTCGTTGAATTTCTTCAGCGCCTTGTCGTCGCGGAGAAACTCGATGTGTTCATCGCCGTTGTTTTTGATGCGGGCGACGTATTGCGGCAGCGCCCCCGTCTTGGGGTCGCGCGCCTCCAGGTAGGCCTGAAAGTCCACACGGCGGCGTTTGACCGCATCGGCCAGTTTGTCGAGTTCGACGAGTGTGTCCAGAAAACCCTGGAGTTGGGCGCCGGCCACTTCCTTCTCGTCCTTGACCCGCACCAGCTTCACGTCTTCGCATCCCAGCTCGATCAGCATCTTGTCGAGCTTCTCGGTGCTGTCCACGTATTCCTCGCGGTTGCGGCGCTTCACTTTGTAGAGCGGCGGCTGCGCGATGAAAACGTGGCCCTTTTCAATGAGCGCCTTCATCTGCCGGTAGAAGAACGTCAGCAGCAGCGTGCGGATGTG
>CAZAAF010000058.1:0-5958 GCA_964482575.1 uncultured Verrucomicrobiota bacterium
CCATTCACAGAACGACTTTGCGTCATTCCAACTAACGCAACAAACGGGGTGCTTGTCCGTCGGCTCAAAACCGAACTTCGGATCGCGCCAGGAAGCGCCGCTGACCCGCTCCTTCGGCGCAATCGACCACCCCTTCTTCTCAGCATCGGTTACATAACCGGTTTCCAACACAAACGACTTCCACTGTCCAACGGTCACCTCGGTCCGGCCAAGCCAGAAGCTTTTCTTGAACATGACTCGCGACTGGCCTTCGCGATCCACATATTCTTGAGAGCAGCCATTGGCTTTTGCCCATGTCTTCTCCTCCGGCGTGCTGCCGATCATGAACTCCCCCGCCGGTATCCAGACCAGTTCCATGCCGGTCGAGGTGGTCATGGTCTTTTCTTGGGCGGGCATGGCGATGGGGACAGCCAGCCACAGCGCGGCAGCGCAAACCACAGGGCTCACTCGGTTCATGCAATATCCTCCAAAATGCAGGCGGGCGCATCATACCGGACGGGCCGGGACAGACAAGGAAGATATGGGAGATGGCAGTTGGGGCGGAGGACAGACGGGAGACGACAAGGCATAGCGTTTTTCTCTTGACATTGTCTGCCATATCTCTATATTCCCGGCCGACGATGAAAGCGAGCCGTCAGGAGCCCGGCTGCGAGACGCGCGGCAAGGAAGGACCGCCTCAAGCCGCAGCGATGCAGTGGCGGCGTCCCCTCACCCTGGCCCTCTCCCCATCGGATGGGGCGAGGGAATCGGTTTCCTCGTTGCAACGGCACCCACGATTCGGTGAACCCCACGGTCGCGAGCGAAACGCCTCCCTCTCCCCGTATGACGGGGAGAGGGTCGGGGTGAGGGGCTGTTCCCACGGCTTCGTTACGTCCCCAGGCGGCGGACGGGCGGCACGGCTCCGGGTGGCTCCGACCCGATCCGACTCCTTTTGTCACAGGGCGGACTGCGGATGCCCGCCAAACACGCCGCTGGACGCCAGGAGGGACGGGGGCATCCACGGATTTCACGGATGGGGAGAAAGATCAGCCGCAAATAACGCGAAGGGCCACGAATGGGGATGGCCGCCATGCACGGATGATAAAGAAACCCCACGCCAAGGTGAGTCACAACCTTTATTCGATCACCTTCCATACGGTTTAATGAAGCCAAATCAACACCAATCAACGCAAATCAAGGTAAGCGCGTCTGCCACACCCTACCCCCATGAAAACCGCTTTCTGCGAAACGAACCCAAATGTCCGGAAAGGTGATTCGAGGTTGGTAACGGGTGATTGGTCCCGGAGACGAGACTGGGAGGATGCCACAAACGGCGCGACACATGTTTCTGCGAAACGAACCCAAATATTTAAAAGTCAAGTCACACAATGGCAATGAGTTGCAAATCAAGGGACATTGCAAATGCAAAAAACGAACCCAAATAACGAACCCATACGTCTGGCCGCGAATGGGGACCGGGGTATCCACGGATTTCACGGATTCCACGGAGGTGTGATATTGGCCGCGACGGAGCCCCCTCCCGCCTTCCCCACCCCGGATTTTCCACGGGAGGGCCGGGACCGTTCCGGAGGGCGTTTTTCGTGGAAAAACTGCTTGCATGGACGGCCCGAATGCCTACAGTAGCCCGCTCTGAACGTCCCCACCGGGCGCGGTGCGCCCCTACGGGACATAACAACACTAAACCTAACTTCGGCGATGAGCCGGGGTGTTCGGCCGTGCGACGGGCGCGGCGGAATGCAGCAGACGGAGGATACATTGGCCGCGACAATTAAAGACTTGTTGGAAGCAGGATGTCATTTTGGTCACCAGACCAAGCGCTGGAACCCGAAGATGAAGAACTACATCTTCGAGGAGCGCAACGGGATCCACATCGTGGATCTCACCAAGACGGCGGAATTGCTGCAGAGCGCCTGCGAATTCCTCCGCAAAGCCACTCTCAAGGGCGGCAAAATCCTCTGGGTCGGCACCAAGAAGCAGGCCCAGGAGTGCATTCGCGAGACGGCCGCCGCCACGCAGATGTTCTCGGTCACGGAACGCTGGGTCGGCGGCACGCTGACCAACCTGGTCACCATCCGCCGCAGCGTGAAGCGGTTGCTGTACATCGTGGACCTCGAAAAGACGGGCAACATCAACAGGCTCCCCAAGAAGGAAGTCTCCTCCCTGCGGCGCGAAGCGGCCCGGCTCCACAAGAATCTCGACGGCATCATCGGCATGGAGAAGCAGCCGGCCGCGATGGTCGTCATCGACATCAAGCGCGAGGAGAACGCGGTGCATGAGGCCAACCGCCTCGGCATCCCGGTGGTGGCCATCGTGGACACCAACTGCAACCCCGACCTCGTGCAATACCCGGTGCCGTCCAACGACGACGCCGTCCGCGCGATCCGGCTCATCGTGCACAGCCTGACCGAGCCCGTGGTGGAGGCGCTGGTGGAACTCGGCGCCAACCTGCCCGCTCCGGCCGCCCCCGCGGCCGCCCCCGCGGCGGCACCGGCGGCCACGGCCTAGTCACGGTCCGATTGAAACCCTGTTAACGTCCCTACAACTTTTACGGAAAACCATGTCTGAAATATCCGCAGTCATCGTCAAGAAACTCCGCGAGGAAACCGGCGCGGGCATGATGGAATGCAAGAAAGCCCTCGGCGAAGCCGAAGGCGATTTCGAGAAGGCCAAGATCATCCTCCGCAAGCGCGGCATCGCCATCGCCGACAAGAAGTCGGCGAGCACCGCCAAGGAAGGCATCATCGCCAGCTACATCCACATCGGCGACAAGGTGGGCGTACTCGTGGAGATCAACTGCGAGAGCGACTTCGTCGCGCGCAACCCCGACTTCCGGGAGTTCGTCAAGAACATCACCCTGCAGGTGGCCGCCGCCGAGCCCCGCTACGTGACGCGTGAGGATGTCCCCGCCGCCCTCGTGGAGCGCGAGAAGGAAATCGCCGCCGCGCAGGTGAAGAACAAGCCGCCCCAGGCCATCGCCAAGATCGTCGAAGGCAAGCTCGACAAATTCTACCAGACCATCTGCCTGATGGAACAAGGCTACGTCCGCGACCAGAACCAGACGGTCAAGGACCTGGTCCAGGCGACGGTCGCCAAGCTCGGCGAGAACATCGTCATCCGCCGGTTCATCCGGTGGAAGGTCGGCGAATCGCTGGACAGCGCGCTCCCGGTGACGGAGACCCCGGCCCCGGCGGACGCGTCCGCGCAGCCGGCCCAAAGCTAAGCGCTTTATGAAAATCACGCCCCGCTACCGCCGCGTGTTGCTCAAACTCAGCGGCGAGTCGTTGCAGGGCGATGACGGATTCGGGATCGACTGGACGGTGGTCAACCGCCTGGCGCGCGAGATGCGCGAGGTGCGGAAGACCGGCGTCCAGATCGCCCTCGTCATCGGCGGCGGCAACCTCTGGCGCGGCGTCACCGCCGAACAGGGCGGCATGGACCGCGTCACTGCCGACTACATGGGGATGATCGCCACGGTGATGAACGGCCTGGCGTTGCAGAACGCGCTGGAGAACTCTGGCGTCCCCACCCGGCTCCAGACGGCCATCGAAATGCAGAAGGTGGCCGAACCGTTCGTCCGCCGGCGGGCCGTCCGCCACCTCGAGAAGGGGCGTGTGGTCATCTTCAGCGGCGGCACCGGCAACCCGTTCCTCTCCACCGACACCACCGCCTCCCTGCGGGCGGCGGAGATCGGCGCGGACGCCATTCTCAAAGCCACGAAAGTGGACGGTGTGTACGACAGCGACCCGAAGAAGAACCCGAAGGCCCAACGATTCGACCGGATCAGCTACGCCGAAGCCATCGCGCGCCGCTTGAAGGTGATGGATACGACGGCGTTCAGCATGTGCATGGAGAGCCACATTCCGATCATCGTGTTCAACATGTTCCGCGCCGGCAATATCAAGCGGGCCGTGCTCGGACAAAAGGTCGGCACCCTCGTTGCCGAATAATGCCATGCCAGAATGCATTGACGAAATCCTGCTGGAGACCGAAGAGAAGATGCTCAAGACCATCGAGGTCTTCGAGCGTGAGATGGCCGCCATCCACACCGGACGCGCCTCCACCACGCTCGTGGAGAACATCCAGATCGACGCCTATGGCACCGCCATGCGCCTGAAGGATGTCGCCGGCATCTCCACCCCCGACGCCCGCACCATCTCCATCCAGCCCTGGGATGCCGGCAACGTCTCCGCCATCGAGAAGGCCATCCAGAAATCCAACCTCGGCGTCTCCCCGCGCGTGGACGGCAAGGTCATCCGCATCTTCCTCCCCCAGCCCACCGAGGAACGCCGCCGCGAGCTGGAGAAGATCTGCAAGAAGTTCGCCGAGAGCAGCCGCGTCGCCATCCGCAACGAGCGCCGCGAGGGCCTCGATGCGGTCAAGAAGACCCAGAAGGACGGCAAGATCACCGAGGACGAACTGGCCACGGCGGAAAAGGAAGTCCAGAAGCTCACCGACCAGTACATCGGCGAAATCGACCGCCGTCTGGCCGACAAGGAAAAAGACATCATGACGGTGTAGGCGCGGCCGGCCCTGCGGATCCCGAATTGCGAATTTCCGAACTTCCTGCGTGACACCAGCCGTTTCGTCATTATATTCGTGCGCTCGTCGTTTCGACGACCCTATCGTCTAGTCAGGTCTAGGACTCCGGGTTTTCATCCCGGCAACACGGGTTCGAATCCCGTTGGGGTCGCCATTTCATCTCCACCGGCGGCGGGACGACCTTGAAAAAAAACGGACATGTCCTGCCGGAGGGGGTATATTTGTAAAGTTGCGGCAGGCTTGAGTATGTTGTTCCCGCTGAAACTCAACGTTTTCGAACGTTACATGTGGGCTGATGACCGGCCCACATCCCCCATGTCTTTTTTTGTCCGCGTGCTGTACTCGGGGAAACTCGACACGGGCGCCTTCGTGGCCGCGTTGGAGGCCACCCTTCAACGCCACCCCCTGCTCCACGCCCGCGTCGTCGGCAACCATCATCGCGACATGGCCTGGGTGGAGTCGCCCCAGCGGCTTCCCTGGCTGGATGTGGCCGAGGAAGGCGTCCCGATGCTGTTCCCCGGTAGTTTCCGGATCGACCTGCGCAAGGAAAACGGCCTGCGGATCTGGATCCGCCACAACGGCGACCATGGGGAAATCCGGTTCCAGTTCAACCATGTCTGTTGCGACGGCGTGGCGGCCAACCAGTTCCTCGCCGACGTGCTCGGCGCCTATGACCGGGAACAACGAGGTTCGGCAACAGCCGCCGACCGACCCCTGGAGGTCGAAGAACTCCGCCGGCGACATTGCCTGGGATTGCCCCGGCAGCACTGGCTGATGCGTGCGGGGGTGGCGGTGTGGGCGGCGATCATCCGGATGCCGCAGTTCTTCCTCACCCGCCCCATGCCGTTGCAGGCACCCCCGGATACCAGCGGCCATGCGGCCCATATCCACGACACGATGGTGCCGGAGCTGCTGACGTGGCGGTTCGACAAGCCGCAGCTCCACCGCCTGCTGGCGGCCGCCAAACAGCGCGGCGTGACGCTCAACGACTTGATGATCCGGGACTTCTTCCATGTGATGCGGGAGTGGAACAGCCGCCATGGATTGGAGAAAGGCCGGTTCCTGCGCATCCTGGTCCCCTTCAACCTGCGAAGGCCGGAACATGACCGGCTGCCCGCGACCAATGTCATGGGACTGATCCATATTGACCGGAGTTTCAAACAGTTGTCGCGACTGGACCTCGACGGGCTGCTGGAGAACGTCCACGACGAAACCCAATGTCTCAAGCGGACACAGTTGCCGGCGGCGTTCACCCACGCCATGGCGGTGGGGGAGAAGACGATGGGCAGTTTGGAGAGGATCTTCCGAACCGACCGATGCCTGACGACGGCGGTGCTGAGCAATCTGGGCAGGATCTTCACCGACACGCCCCTGCGCCGTCACGAGGGCAAACTCCTGGCGGGCGATCTGGTCGTGGAG
>CAZAAF010000058.1:5968-6520 GCA_964482575.1 uncultured Verrucomicrobiota bacterium
GAACCGGCTCGGGATTCTCTTGCACGGTTTATACCTACGCCGGCCAGATGAGCCTGAGTCTGCTCTATGATCGGCGGTGTTTCACATCGGCGGTCGCCATGCAGCTTCTGAACCGCCTGGCAGCCCAAATCGAGCAGTCCATGGGCACTGTCGCGCAGCACGCACCGGAATCAACAACGGATGTAATTGCCACATCGTAGGTTACAATCCGTTCATGCCCGTCCGCCCTGGAAAGGAGGCGTTCAAATCCTGATCTCCGTCGGAGCTTGGGCCATCTGGCCGGGAACGAACCCGAGGGGAACTTCGGCATCCAGTTGTCGTTCCCGCATAATTGATGTTGAATTAGTTCTTCCTATTCTCCAACATTTTGGTTTAGTTGAAAGGGTCAACGCTTGGAGATTCCAAAGGTCGAGCCCGGGCGGTCTTTCATTTTGACAAAGGTGTCTGGCAGTCACGCGTGATAACGCCGAGCCGTGGCAGAATTTGACAAATCGAACATGACGGAAACGAACATTCTGGTAACCGGAAGCACAGGTCTGGTCGGCATGCATG
>CAZAAF010000058.1:6530-13185 GCA_964482575.1 uncultured Verrucomicrobiota bacterium
GCTGGGGGACATCAGCCGAGGCTCCCTCGCCGGCAAGATTCTCCCGGTCTTGAGAGGCACCTCCTCCCACACCGCCTCCCAGCGTGTGGATCGGGTCCTGCATAACAAGTTCGTCCCCCAGTCCCTCGTCGACTGCATCCCCCAGACCCGCAAGTCCATTTTCCCGGTCACGGCCGATCTGTGCGACCTGGCCAGCCTCAAGAAAGCGATCCAAGACTCCATTCCCCGCCAGGAACCCCTCACCGTCATCCACAGCGCCGGCTCGGTCAATCTCGAGACCACGCAGGAAGCCCGGGACGATGTTTACGCGCACAACTACGAGGGCACGCTCAACCTGCTGCACGCGCTGGACGGATACCCGATCCAGTTCATCTATATCGGCACGGTCTTCTCCTCCGGTATCCAGCAGGGACGCATCGGGGACGACTACCTGAGCCTGCCGCCGCAGACGTTCCGCAATCCCTACGAGGAATCCAAGGCCCGGGTGGAAATCGAGGTCGCGCGCTATTGCGAGAAGAAGGGCATCCGGTTCCAGATCCTCCGCCCCAGCATCATCTGCGGCCGGGTCATGGACGCCCCGCTCTACTACACGCCGAAGTTCGACGTTTTTTACGGCTGGCTCAAGTTCTTCTGGCAACTGAAGAAGGCGGAACTCCACAGCCCCCTGCGCCTCTGCATCCACGAGAAGGCGACCATGAACGTGGTGCCGGTGGACTTCGTGGCCAAGACCATCGTCCGGGCGGTGCATTCGCACGTCGGCCAGCTCAACATTGCCAATCCCGAGGCCGCCAATACCGTGGAAATCACCCGGGTCACCCTCGATCACATCGGGTACGAAAACGCCTCCTTCGTCAATACCATCCCCACGGACCTCAACCGGATCGAACAGTTCTACTACAAGACCGTGGGCGCCCTTTTCGACAGCTACATCAACAACGACGCCAGCATTTACGATTGCAGCAAGCTCCTGTCGTTCATTGCCCCCACCCGGATGCCGCCCATGCGGGAACATATCGGCGGCATCGTGGATTTTGCCAAACAATTCAACTTCGACGATCGAAAAATCGACCAGGCCGCCCATGGCGCCAATGGCTGGTAGCACGCAGCCTTCACATATTGCTTGAGCAAAAACGAACTTTGTGGCACGAAAGAAGCGTATGAGCGAAAGCAGCACCGCCAATTCTGAAGTCTATCGGCAAGTCGTCTCGGTTATCGCGAAGGTTCTCGGTATTGCACAGGACGCCATCAAGTCCGAGAGCAACTTCGTCAACGATCTTGGCGCCGACTCTTTGGACCGGGTCACGCTGGTCATGGCCTTGGAGGATGCCTTCAAAAAGCAGATCCCCGAGGAAGACCTGGACAAGCTGACGACTGTCGCTTCGACCGTCGCCTACATCGAAAAAAACCTGCTGGCCAACAGCCAATCGTAGTCCATGAGTCGCCGAGTCGTCATCACCGGCTTGGGCGCGTTCACGGCGATCGGCAAAACCGTCGAGGAATTCTGGCGGGGATGTCTCGACGGCCGGACGTCGGTGGCCGAAATCCCTGCGAAATGGAACGATTTCCACCGGTACAGCTCGCCGGTCTGGTCCCCGTTGCCCCCCTTTGACAGCACCAGCGGCATCGTCAACGACATCGAGAAAACCAAGCTCGACATGGCGGCGGTGATGGCGCTGGAGACCGCCGCGGAAGCCTTCCGCCACGCCGGCGTGCCCTACTCCATCCTGGACGTCAAGCGCAACGCCTACACCCTTCCCAGCCTGGATTCCACCCGCACCGGCGTGTTCATCGGCACCGGCGTGGGCGGCATCAACTCCCTGCTCTCGAATGCGTCGCATCACATGATGTCGCAGCAACCGGGCCGGTTGCAACAACTGGCCCAAGCCGTGGCCGGGAATGAAGAACAACGCAAGCTCGTCGAACGCATCGCCGCGGATGTCCAGATCCCTTTCCGGGCCAATCCGTTCGTCGTCTCGATGATCATGCCCAATGCCGTCTCGTCCAACGTTGCCATCAAGTTCGGCATTCACGGGCCGGTGCAAACCTACTGCGCCGCATGCTCGTCCGGCACCGTGGCCATTGGCAACGCGTTCCGCGCCCTGCAAAACGGCCTGGTGGACACCGCCGTTGCCGGCGGCGTCGAATACCTCTGCGACGACTACGGGATGATTTTCCGGGGCTTCGACATCGCCCGGACCCTCGTCACGCCCGGCAAGCAGCCCTTCAGCCACGACCAGCTCAACCGCCCGTTCGACCGCAACCGTTCGGGATTCCTCTTCAGCCAGGGCGGTTGCGGCATGATGGTGCTCGAAGACCTGGAACGCGCCCGCGCGCGCAACGCCCCGATCCTCTGCGAGATCGCGGCCTACTCCGAAACCTGCGATGGCTTCAACATCATGATGATGGAGCCGAATGGCCCGCAAATCGTCCGGATGCTCTCGCAATTGCTGGAGGCAGGCGGCTGCCAGGGAAGCGACGTGGATTTCGTGAACGCGCACGGCACCGGCACTCAACTGAACGATGCCACCGAGTTGGAGATCATCGATCGTGGCTTCGGCAAGCGGGCGCTGGTGAACTCCACCAAGTCCCTCCTGGGCCATGCCATCGGCGCCAGCGGCGCCCTGGGGTCTCTCGTGGCCGCACTGTCCATCCGCGACGGCACCACGCACATCTGCAAGAATCTCGAAACCCCCATCCACGATCTCAACTTCGTGCGGTCCGTCGCCAGCCATCCCATCCGGATTGCGGCGGCGCAATCGTTCGCCTTTGGCGGCCACAACGCGGCGTTGTTGCTGAAAGCCGTGGCCTAGGCCCGCCCCGCAGAACCGGGCCGGCCAGCCGGGCCGGCACGAACCCAATCGGAATCGGACGACGACATGAAAATCCTGTTCATCGGCGGCACGGGCAATCTCTCCACCGACTGTGCGGAATTGCTGCACCACCGCGGTCACGAGATCATCATCCTCACGCGCGGGCATTCGTCCGTGCCACCCGCTTATCGTGCCGTGCGGGCCGACCGCAAGGATCCCGCCGCCATGGAAGCGGCCCTCCGCGGCCAGATGCCGGAAGTCGTCATTAATTTCATCGGCTATGAACCGGCCGACGTGCAAGCCGACCACGCCTTGTTTGCCGGGAAGGTCCGCCAGTATGTGTTCATCAGCACCGCCGCCGCCTACGCCAAGCCCGCGCAGCGCCTGCCCATCACGGAGGAGACGCCCCTGGGCAATCCGTTCTGGGATTACGCCCAGAAGAAGGAAGCGTGCGAGAACTGGCTTCGTCATCAAGGCCACGCGTCGGGTTTCCCGGTCACCATTGTGCGGCCGTCGCACACCTATTCGCCACGCTGGTTTCCCAACCTTGTCTCCAGTTCCACCTACACCCTGGCGGCCCGGCTCGAAGCCGGCAAGCCGGTCTTCGTGCCGAACGACGGCGAAAATCCCTGGACCTTGACGGCCACGAGTGATTTCGCCGTGGGACTGGCGGGATTGATCGGCAACGAAAAGGCCCTCGGCGAGGCGTTCCACATCACCAGCGATGAGGCGCTCTCGTGGAACCGGATTTACGCCGAAACCGCCGCTGCCCTCGGCGTGCCGTCGCCGTATATCCTGAAAATCCCCGTCGATTTCATCTGCGAGCACTGCCCCCGGCTCACCGGCACCGTCAAGGGCGACAAGGCCAACCCGGCGATCTTTGACAACTCCAAGATCAAGCGAGTGGTGCCGGATTTCCAGTGCCGCAAGCTGTTTCGCCAGGGCATCCGCGAGTCGGTCGAGTGGTTCCGCCAGCATCCCGACCGCAAGGCGGTCAATCCCGAGGCCGAGGCGGCCTTCGATCAGGTCACGGGCGCGTGGCTGGCCCGCGGCGGCAAGTAGGCGGGACTCGACTCGCGTGCCCGGGTCAGGCATAGTCCCGGCAACTGATTTTCATGAAGACTCATCCACTGGCAGGCAAACCCGCTCCGGCGGACATGTTGACGGATGTCGCAGCGCTCGAACGCGCCTATTACGAGCGCAAGCCCGATCTCACCGATGCGAACCAACTCGTCAGCTTCGGCACCAGCGGCCACCGCGGCACGTCGCTCGAAAGTTCGTTCACCGAGACCCACGTGCTGGCGATTGCCCAGGCCGTCTGCGATTACCGCCGCGCCCGGGGCATCACCGGCCCGTTGTTGATGGGCAAGGACACGCACGCCCTGTCGACCGCCGCCCAGCGCACGACGCTGGAGGTGCTCGCCGCCAACGGCGTGGAAACCTGCATCCAGCCGGACGATGGAGTCACCCCCACGCCGGCCATCTCCCGTGCCATCCTCGTCTATAATCGCTGCCGGAAGGACGGCCTCGCCGACGGCATCCTCATCACCCCGTCGCACAACCCGCCGCGCGATGGTGGCATGAAATACAATCCGCCCACAGCCGGCCCGGCGGACACGGAGATCACGACGTGGATTCAGGACCGTGCCAACGTGTTGATGCGCGGTGGCAACAAGGAGGTCAAACGTACCCCCTTCTCCGCCGCCCTGAAGGCCGCCACAACGCATCCCAC
Organism: uncultured Verrucomicrobiota bacterium; assembly: GCA_964482575.1. Lineage (GTDB taxonomy): Bacteria > Verrucomicrobiota > Verrucomicrobiia > CAIQCK01 > CAIQCK01 > CAIQCK01. The sequence continues at coordinate 11,073 of CAZAAF010000058.1, forward strand.
GGACTTCCTCTGGCCCTATGTGAAAGACCTCGACGCGGTCATCGACATGGACACCATCCGTGCCGCGCACATCAAAATCGGCGTGGACCCGCTCGGCGGCGCGGCCGCGGGGTATTGGGAGCCCATTCGCGAGCACTACGGCCTGAACATCGAGGTGGTCAACAAGCGCATCGATCCGGCCTTTGGTTTCATGACGGTGGACCACGACGGCAAGATCCGCATGGACTGTTCCAGCCCCCACGCCATGGCGGGCTTGGTAACGCTCAAGGACAAGTTCGACGTCGCGTTCGGCAACGACCCCGACTCCGACCGGCACGGCATCGTCACGCCCTCCGTGGGCCTGATGAATCCGAATCACTACCTGGCCGTCGCCATCCGTTATCTGCTCACGCACCGGCCGCAATGGCCCGCCACGTCCGCGGTCGGCAAGACGCTGGTCAGCAGCAACCTCATCGACCGCGTCGTCGCCAGTTTGAACCGCACGCTCTGCGAGGTGCCCGTGGGATTCAAGTTCCTGGCCAGCGGATTGTATGACAGTTCGTTCTGCTTCGGCGGCGAGGAAAGCGCCGGCGCCAGCTTCCTGCGTAGGGACGGCACCGTGTGGACGACCGACAAGGACGGCCCGCTGCTCGGCCTGCTTGCGGCGGAGATCACCGCCGTCACCGGCGCGGACCCCGGCCGGCATTACCTGGAACTGACGCAGGAGTTCGGCACGCCGTATTACACGCGCATCGACGCGCCCGCCACGCCGGATCAGAAGAAGAAGTTGAAGAAACTCTCCCCCCAGGCCGTCGCCGCCACCACCATGGCCGGCGAGACGATCACCGCCCGGCTGACCAAGGCTCCTGGCAACCACGAGGAGATCGGCGGATTGAAGGTCACCACGGAGAACGGCTGGTTCGCAGCGCGTCCGTCCGGCACGGAGAACATCTACAAGCTCTATGCCGAGAGCTTCAAGAGCCAGTCGCACCTGGAAGCCATCGTCGCCGAGGCCCAGCAGATCGTCAGCGCGGCGTTGAAGTGACCAGTGCGCATCACTAAATGCCGTCCACCAGCTTCTGCATCGCCTCTTCCTGCTCGGCGATGGACTGGACCAGCTTGAACTGGGTGCGACAGCGGTCGAGATTGTGGTGGGGGCGGTGGACGCGAAAATAGGTGTCGCCCGCCAGATAATCCGTCAGGAACCGGATGCCGATGGTAAAGGTGATGAGCTTGCCGGAAAAGGCCAGGTACGACTTCTCCACCGGCGTCAGGAAGTTCCCCGCCGCGCTGAGATAACCCCGCGCGAGCGACTCAAACATCGGCATCTGCACGGCCACCTTGGAAAGATCCTCCTCATCCTCCATCGTCGGGCTGGTGGTGGTCCGGACCATGTCGCCGAAGTCGTAATGGACGAGGCCGGGCATCACGGTGTCCAGGTCGAGCACGCACATGGCATGGCCGCTTTCCCAGTCGAGCATCACGTTGTTGAACTTGGTGTCGTTGTGGGTGATCCGCTCGGGCACCTTTCCGGACGCCAGCGCGTCCAGCAGCGTGCCGATCCAGGGCTCCTGCTTCAGGGCAAACTCGATCTCCTTCGCGTCGGAGGCGGCGCGATTGCAGCGGTCCTCCTCGATCGCCTGCTGCAACGCTGCAAACCGTTTCCGGGTGTTGTGAAAATCCAGGATCGTCTCGTGCAGACGCTCGCCGCTGAGGTCCGACAACTGGCTCTGGAACAACCCGAACGCCTTGCCGGCCTCAAACGCCTGGGCCGGCGTATGCACTGCCTCGAACGATTGCACCTTCTCGATAAAGACAAACGTCCGCCAGCATTCGCCATCGCCGTCCTGGTAAAACGGCTTGCCGTCGTGCGTCGGCACGATGGTCAGGACCCGCCGGGTCACCTCCCGCGCCCCCTGCGCAAACAGTTTCTGCCAGATGTGCGACGTCACCCGCACGATGTTGTCCATGACCGCCGAGGGATTCTTGAACACCGTCTGGTTGATCTTCTGGTGGATGTACCGGACCAGCACACCGCCCTGATTGTACGTCGTGGTGTAGGTCTCGTTGATATGTCCGATCTTGCACGCCTCCGCGTGAAGAATCTGGCCGTAAATCTGGAACTTCCGGGAAA